>JALYIN010000156.1 GCA_030775765.1 Verrucomicrobiota bacterium | reverse complement strand
GTGATCGACGCCGCCGGGTTAATCGTCGCTCCAGGCCTGATCGATCTCCACGTGCATCTACGCGAGCCAGGGTTCGGCTGGAAGGAGACGATTGAAACCGGGGCGCGTGCCGCAGCGGCGGGCGGATTCACGACCATCGTCTCTATGCCGAACACTTCGCCGGCCGCGGATAGCCCGGGTACGATCGCGTGGATCCGGGATCGAGCGGCGGAAGTGGCGTGCGTGAATGTGTTGCCCGCCGGAGCGATCTCGAGAGGTCTGATGGGCGAAGAGCTGGCGCCGATTGGTTCGCTCAAGCAAGCTGGCGTCGTCGCGATTACTGACGATGGGCGTTGCGTGCAAAACAACGAGCTAATGCGGCGCGCGGTGGAATATGCACGCATGGTCGGCGTTCCGGTCCTCGATCATTGCCAGGATTACAACCTGGTCGGCAATGGCGTGGTGCATGAAGGCTATTGGAGCACGCTGCTCGGCCTGCCGGGTTGGCCGAGCGCCGGCGAAGAAGCGATCGTAATGCGGAACGTCCTGCTCGCGGAACTCTGCGATCACCAGGTCCACTGCCAGCATATCAGCGCCGCCGGCAGCGTCCGGATTTTGCGCGAAGCGCGTGCGCGCGGCGTGAAAGTGAGCGGTGAGGTGTGTCCGCACCACATTGCGCTGACCGATGACGCGATCCAGAATTTCGACACGAACTGCAAAATGAATCCGCCATTGCGGGCGAAGGAAGATGTCGCGGCGCTGCTCCAAGGAATTGCGGACGGCACGCTTAGTATTCTCTGCAGCGATCACGCGCCGCACGCGCAATTCGAGAAGGAAGTGGAGTTCGATGCTGCGCCGTTTGGGATAGTGGGACTGGAGACGGAGCTGGGATTATTTATCGATCTGCTCGTTCACAAAACCAAAACGATAGAGCTGCCATGGCTGATTGAAATGTTTACGGTGAATCCGGCGCAATTGTTGCATATCGAGGCCGGGACTTTGTCTGTCGGTTGCGCGGCAGACGTCACACTGATCGATCCTGAACTGGCGTGGACAGTCGACGCATCAACTTTCCAGTCGATGTCGTGGAATACACCATTCGACGGCTGGAAGCTAAAAGGTCGTGCGGTGCGGACCATTGTAGACGGGAAAACCGTTTGGCTGTTGTAAGCGTGCGCTGTCCCCGCGCATAGGCGGCAAGCATCCGCTGGAGACAGCGGACGCTACGTCACCCGGTATATCCGCCCGAGATGTACATCTCCAGGTGCTGGATGGCGGCGGATTGGGTGGCGATGACCCATTTCACCAAATCCCCGATCGAGATCACACCGCGAATCGTGTCACCGTCGAGAACCGGCAGATGCCGAACCCGTTTATCCGTCATCATCCGCAGGCAGTTTTCCACGGGCTCGCGCGGAGTGACGATCGTCAGGTCGCTCGACATGATCTCGCGCACTTGGGTCTCGCGGGATTTCTTGCCGCGCAACATCACCTTGCGGGTGTAATCTCGCTCCGAGATCAGCCCGACCAGTCTGCCATTCTCGACCACAAGTAGTGCGCCGACGTTTTTGTTTGCCATGAGCTCGACCGCTTCGAACACCAGGGCTTCAGGCGAGACGGAGAAAATCTCGGACCCTTTTTGGGCGAGGATCGCTTCGATTGTTCCGCTTACGTCCATGATTCCCCAGAGCACTCGTTGGCGGCCGCAGCCGCTGCCAGGGAACCGAACCTAGCGACCGGCTCCGCCGGTTGCAATACTTCTCTCGCCGGGCCTTAAGCCCGCTTTGCCAAGATGAATTCGAACTCCTTTTGCTGCGGCCTCGGCATGGGCCCGGCAGCGCACAAGGAGTGACGCAGCGCGCGCAGAATGCGCAGACCCCGCTCGATCCGATCCGGGCGAACGGAATACGGAACAGCCAGCAGATTGCGACGCGGATAATGAGTTTTGTATCTTTTCATGGCGACATCATGAAACAGGGGGTAGGACATCGGCTGTCCCATGTTAAAGAATAGTGAAAAATTTTCGCGGCCTCCGCTGGAACGGATGATGCGACTTCACGCAGCCCTAAAAGCCCGGCATTTCCCAAACTGCCAGAAGATCGCCGCCGAGCTGGAGGTCTCGGCCAAGACGATCCAGCGCGATGTGGATTTCATGCGTTACCGCCTCGGGCTGCCGATCGATTATCATCCGAAGGAATTCGGTTTTTATTACACGGAGCCGGTGACGGGATTCCCGAGCATTGAAGTTTCCGAGGGCGAGATCACCGCGCTGCTCGTCGCGCAGAAGGCGCTGGCCCAATACAAAGGGACGCCGTTCGAGCGCCCGCTCCATTCGGCCTTTCGGAAAATCACCGATGGTCTGAAGGACCGCGTCTCGTTTTCATGGACCGACCTCGAGGACGCGATCTCCTTCCGCAGCGCCGGCGCGAGCGTCGCGGACCTGGAGCTCTTCGAAGCCGTCAGCAAAGGAGTGCTGCGCTGTCTGGAGGTGGAGTTTGAGTATCGCAAACTGCAAAGCGCGAGCTACGAAGCGCGACGAGTCCGGCCCTATCATCTCGGTTGCTTGGAGAACCAGTGGTACCTCTTCGCCGAGGACTTGGAGCGCCAACAATTGCGAACGTTCGCGCTGCCTCGAATGCGGAAGGTGGCGCTGACCACGAAACGTTTTCGCCGCCCAGCCGACTTCTCCATCGCCGAAGTCCTGAGCGGCAGCTTCGGCGTGCACTCCGCCGGAAAGAAACAACGGATCCGGATACAGTTCGATCCTTTTGCCGCGCGCCTCGTGGCAGAACGAAAATGGCACGAATCCCAACGCGTGCGCGAGCGCGCCGATGGCGCGATCGTCCTTGAACTAGAATTAGGCGGGTTGCAAGAAATCGAGCGCTGGATCTTGAGCTGGGGCAAACACGCGCGCGTCGTCGCACCGAAAGAACTGATCGCGCGCATCCGGGACGAGGCGAGCGCGATCGCGCAGCTCTACAAAACTAACGGAATATCGCCGCCTTATCCGGCTTGTTCCAGTCATCGTAGAGTTTCACCAGGCGCTGCCGCGCTTCCAAGGTCTGCTTGTTATGATCGCCCAGTTTCGCTTTGAGTTCGCTGTAGCTGTCAATCAGAAGAGGCTCGGCTTCCGCATAGCGCTTCTGGGCGGTTAGGCATTCACCCAGCGCGCTCGCGGCATACGGGATCATAGAGTCACTCCGCGGCAAAACCTTTTTTCGGATTGCGAGGGCTTTACGCAAGTAAGGCTCACCTTCCGCCGCCTTTCCTTCTCGCGTCAAAGTCAATCCCAGCGTGGCCGCGGTGTTGGCGGTTACAGGATGCTCGGGGCCCGCATATTCGCGAAGTAAATCGAGAGCCTTCCTATCTTCTTCTTCAGCTCTGGCGTAGTCGCCTTGGAGAAAGTAAAGCCATCCCAGATTCGCCTTAGCGGTTCCGACACTGGAGTTCGTATCGCCACCCATAACCTCACGGTAAAGCGCTTCGCCCTGATGCAGCAAACTCTCCGCTTCGGGATAAGCGCCTTTATTGATGAGCAAAATTCCCAGGTAAAGCTGCGCCTGCGCCAAATAGATTCGGTAGCGCGGTTCTACGCGGCCTCCCACTTCAATTGCCTGGCGATAGAGCGGCTCTGCCAATTCCATTTCGCCCGCACTCCCATGCGCCCTCGCCAGCATGACCAGCGTTGCCATGTAATAGCCGTGGGTGTCGCCAAGGTATTTCTTAATAAGCGCTGAACTTTCTTTCAGAAACGGTTGGGCTGCTTTCGGCTCGTTCTTTGTAATCAAATTGAATCCGAGGGCGTATAGGGCCACGCCGAGGTCCTCATGTCCTCGAGGATGGAGCTTGCGTTGAAGTTCCACCGCTTTACGGGAAACGTGTTCGCCTTCGCTGGCTTCGTTGCGAAAGGCCAATGCCAGCCCCAGCCAACCCAGAGTGGTAGCAGTAGTAGGATACAATTCGCCATTAGCTCTCAAGCTCGCTTCGAGCGCGGCGCGCAGGTTCGTTTCCGCCGCGGGATACTGCCCCAGAGAAATGTAAGTCCTTCCGAGCGTCATCAAGACGTCCGCCATTACATCCGGTTGGCCCGCGAGTTCCGCTTTCGCGCGCCTGGATGCTTCGTCGAGCAGGTCAACCACCTTCACGTCAACGCCTTTTACTTCGGGAGCCGCCGCCCCGAGCATCTCCTGTAAGAAAGTGTTGATCCGCTGCGCGACATCCCGTTGGGCGCGTGCCTGCCTGGCCTCCCAAAGCGCAACGATCAGGCCCACGACGACCGCCAGTGCTACCAGCGTCGCCGCCGCCACGCCGACGCGGTGACGCCGGATAAATTTTGCACTCCGATAACCAACGGTGTCCTTGCGCGCGACGACCGGCAGGCCTTCCAGATGCCGCCGGATGTCCTCAGAAAATTGCGCGACAGAGGCGTACCGACGGTCCGGCTCCTTGCGCAACGCCATCAGAACGATGTTATCAAGATCCCCACGCAGCGATCTCTGATTTCTGATTTCCGACTTCTGACCTCTGGTCACCACAGTGCTGGGACGTGGCGGTTCCTCCTCACTGATCGCGCGAGCGATTTCATCCGACCTTCTCGTCTTGATGCGGTAGGGTCGCTGGCCGGTGAGCAATTCGTAAAGGACAACGCCAAGACTGTAGATGTCACTCGCCGTCGTTACTGTTTCGCCGCGGACTTGCTCCGGGCTGGCATACTCGGGAGTCATGACGCGTTGCAGTGTCATGGTCGCTTCCACCATGGATTCGGTCTGCGGATCGATCAGCTTGGCAATTCCGAAATCCAGCAACTTGGGTTCGCCTTCCGCCGTGACGCGAATGTTCTCCGGCTTGATGTCCCGATGAATCACAAGATGCTGATGCGCATAGGAGACGGCGGAGCAGACCTTGCGAAAGAGCTGCAACCTTTCGGCGAGTTTTAGCTTCCGCGACTCGCAATAACGATCCAACCGCTCGCCTTCGACGTATTCCATCACAAAATAAGGAATGCCATTGGTCGTGACCGCTCCGCCATAGAGCCGCGCGATGTTAGGATGAGTCAGCGCGGCGAGGATTCTTTCTTCTCGCTGGAAGTGGCGAATAAGGTTTCTACGGCCGAAGCCGGCTTTAACCAGCTTAATAGCTACCTGACGGTGCAGCTTTAGATCCTCGGCCAGGTAAACTTCTCCCATCCCGCCTTCACCCAGCAG
>JALYIN010000155.1 GCA_030775765.1 Verrucomicrobiota bacterium | reverse complement strand
GTGGCCGACCTGAGCCTGGACAAGAAGATGCTACAGGACGTCTTATCAAAAAACGTCTGAAGCCCGCTCGACGTCGGGGGCTGGGCGGCAGCATGAGGGTGGAAACCACTATCGCGCAGATCCTCCGCAAGCCGGCCGTTTCCTTCGCAGGGTGACCGAGTAAGCGCAGTCGTTCTTTAAGTGAAAATCCGAAGGGGGGAGGTCGTATGGCTTTGGCGCGAGCTTGCCTGGTAGTCGTCTGGTTAACTTCGATTTCGAATTTCGCTGCGGCCCAGCAGTCAGAGACACGATTGGGCTCCCCGGATTTTCGTCCCGGCCCGCGCCAACCGATCGGTTGGAGAGGAGACGCCACAGGCTGTTACCCCGACGCGGCCGGTCCGACACATTGGCAACGCCGGCTGGATTCGTCGCTCGCTTTGGTTCACTGCCAGGCGGAGCGCCCCGCGGACAAATCTTCGCCCACAGGACCGGCTTTGCATCCCGTGACGAGCGGACAATGGGCCGGCCATTGGCAAATCACGCGTTGGCTGGTGTTGGCGCCGATCGCCCCGCCGGCGGACATTCGGGACGCAATCGACGATGAGGTGCTCCCGGCCGAGGGAACTTGGACTGCTGCTGCCGGCGAGCAACTGGGCGGGCGGCAATGGCAAGCGGCCACGGGCCAGATGATCGACGTGGGCGAGATCGCTGGTGCGGAAAAGGAGGGTCAAGTGGCTTACTTGGCCAGTTATCTGTACGCGCCAACCGCTTTCGAAGCGGGCATTCGTGCTCGTCGAAGCGACGACCATTTCAGGTTCAAGGTCTGGATCAATGGCCAGCCGGCTTCGACCTGGGAACATTCGCACAACAAATTTCAGCAGGGCTGGAACTCGATTGTCTTTAAGGTCGCCCACGCCCGGCAGTACAAGAATTGGGAATTCTGGGCTGGGCTATTTCCATTCCCGGAAGACCTCCAATACCGGAGCGAAAATATTGCCTGGACGACGAAGATCCCCGGCTGGGGTTTCGGCATGCCGATCATCGTCGGCCGGCATCTCTATGTCTCCACTGAACCTAACGACCTAATTTGTCTCGACAAACAGTCGGGCAAAGTCGAGTGGCTCCGATCGCACCCCGTATGGGCAGTTCTCAATGAGCAAGAGCGCGCCGAACTGCCGAAATCGCAAGAACTGCGAAAGAAATTCGCCCGGTTGGAAGAATTGAACGCACGCGGTCCGACGACCTGGACCCAGCAGGAGCAGGAAGAGCACGAGCGCATCGCCAGCGATCTGACCAACGACGTGCAAGCAGGCAACGGCACGTACCGAATCGGCCAGGGGTGGGGCGGCGGCAACTCTGCCGCCACGCCCATTTCCGACGGACAGTCGCTTTATGTGTGGTTCGGGCAAACCGGCCTGCTGGCCTGCTACGACCTGCAAGGCAATCGCCGCTACTTGCACTTTGTGCCGCCCGGCAAGGGAGAGCACGGCGTCAACTCTTCACCCGTGATTGTCGGCGACAAGTTGGTGCTGTTGGCCGGGCACTGCGTCATCGGAATCGAACGAGATTCCGGCCGTGAAATCTGGCGGCAACCCTACCGTCATCCGGCCTACGCTTCGCCGATTGCGGCCAAGATCGGAGACGCCGACATTCTCATCTGCCCGAATGGAACGGTGCTCAGGGCTGAAGACGGAGCGATGATTACTGACCGTGTCGACAATCACGACGGTGAATGCGCTTCGCCGATTCTTGATGGCAATCGCTTCTTTTTGATTTCGCGGGCTGGCTTCGCCTGCGTCGAGCTGCCCAAAGAATTGCAAGTCGGGGGCAAACCCGCGATTCGCTATGCAATTGAACCGATGGGGCTCGATCCCGAAGGGGAAATCTATTGCGTTGGCTCGCCGCTCTATCACGCAGGGCTAGTGTATGCGATTCGCAGCGGTTGGGGAGGCGGGCAACACACGCCGACTCTATTCGTCATCGAAGCCGCTACCGGCCAACTCATCTACCGTCAACCACTCGATTTCGAAGTGGCTCTGTTTTACGACCCGAAGGGGGGCGGCGCGGTTGCCAGCATTACGCTGGCCGGCAAGCACCTCTACGTGATGGATAACCGCGGAACAACGATCGTCTTCAAGCCCGGCCGCCAATTCGTACAGGAAGCGAAAAACACGATCCAGCACCTTTACACACGTGAGAATGTGCAGGAAGTAACCAACAGCACGCCGATCTTCGAAGGTCGAAAGATGTACTACCGAGGTCTCCAGAACCTGTACTGCATTGGCGAATGATCGAGCTGGCTTCTCCAAACGTCAACAAGTTGGCATGGGGTCGGCTACGTTGAGCCTTCCGGTCTGAAGGCCCGCGGCGCGGAAAACCGCCTGCCGCTCCCGGTGGGCTCGGTGTTTCCGAGCGTGTCGTGGTGGACGGGCGCCAGGGACCTGAAATCGAGTGGGATGCTGATGATGTCTAGGTAGCAAATGGGCTCGGAGTCCAATCTCAACTCCCTGTTTTTCAGGGCTTCCGATGGCCGCCCTTCGGCCCATTGGCAACCTCGGACTCAATAGATGAAAGAAGAAGCAGCAATTCAGCTTCGTGATATCTGCCAGAGCTTAGACGCTAGCGATCGCGATGCGAGACTGCAGCCTTCTGCTACGGCTTTTCCGCGAAGGCCCACAGATGGTTCGCGGTGCGAACATAAAGGGTGTCGCCGGCAATCGCTGGCGTGGCGCTGGTCTTCTCGTCGAGTTTGGGGTTTTCGGCGACGACCTCAGGGGATTTGGTTCCGGCTTTCAATACGGTGAATGTGCCGTCATCGAGTGAGACAACGTAGATATTGCCGTTGGCGGCAATTGGCGAAGCATAGTAGCGTCCGTTTGCTACGGCGCGCTTCTGAACGTAGATCTCCTTGCCCGTCTTTGCGTCGTAGGCGGTGCATAGACCACCATCCTTCACCATGAAATATTGGCCGCCCACGAGAATCGCACTCGGGACGTAGGGCATCCCTTTGGTCTTTCGCCATACGACGTGCGTGTTCGTGATGTCTCCCTGCCCACCCGGCTTCACGGCAAACGCCGAGTTCTTCGATGCAGACATATACTTGATCATGGCGTCCCATTCTTCCCGGGTCAGTTGACCGTCTTTGTTGGTGTCGTTGTTGTCGAAGAAGCCCTTCAGAAATGTTTTTTCGCTCTCTTCGCGCGAGATTTGACCGTCCTTGTTCGCGTCGGCGGGCTCCAAAAGGTCTTCGAATTTTGGGAACTTGAACTCGCTGTCGTCCGCGTCACCGGGCGACCAACCTGAATAGTAGAGAATTCCATCGCTGACGACGGGCGTCGTGCAGTTCGCAGATGGCATCCCAACGACACTCCACTTTTCCGTCCCATTCTTCAGGTCGTAGGCCACCATGCGACCATAACCGCAGCAGACGATCTGCTTGCCTCCTTCGGTATCCCAGATCGCCGGCGTGCCATAGCTCGCCAGCGATTCCCGTTTTGTTTCCCATTTCAGCTGACCGGTCGCGGCGTCGAGCGCGAGGATTTTTGGTCCGCTCATTTCGTCGCGCTGAAGAATCACGAGTCCATCGACAAGAATTGGCGAGACGCCGGTGCCAAAGTCCGCTACCGTCTTCGCCGTCGGCAGCTCGTATTTCCAAAGTTCCTTCCCGCTCAAGTCATAAGCAAAGAGGCCGCACGACCCAAAATAGGAGACGACCGTCTTGCCGTCGGTTGCTACGGACGACGCCGCAGGGCTACCCTCAGTCTTGTGGAAGACTTCGATCGTCTTGGCAGGAGCCTCGACCCGCCAAAGCTCCTCTCCATTGGCGGCGGAATAGGCGATGGTGAAGAGTTTGCCGGCATCGAAGGCCGTGATGAAAAGTTTGTCTCCGACGACGACAGGCGATGAAGCGCCGGACGGTGCAGCCACCTTCCACTTCACATTTCGCTCTGGCCCAAACTCAACGGGAGGCTTCGCTTCGGATGCAATCCCCGACCCGTTTGGCCCGCGAAACTGGGGCCATTCAGGAACCCCGGCGAAACCATTGGAAAGATCGAACCCTAGGCACGCCGCTAGCACAAGTGAACGAATCATTCACAGTCCTTTGAAGAAACGGGTTGCATTGCTGAAATATCTCGCCCCAGCTTCGCCACGACGTCAACGAGAAACTCGTCATGCTCATAGCGGGGGCGGTCCGCCGAAAGATTGGCATACGTCGGCACTTCACGCGGAAACGCAGATATATAGACTGGGCGTTGCGACACCTTCCCCTAAGAAGCTGCCAAACAACCTGGTAAACGAAACAGTCGCTGGTTAGGTGTTTGCTTCCATCCAAATACGCAAACAGACGACGGCTGCGGCAATGCTTGTCCAGGCGTCGATCGAAGTGTCAGAGCGATCGTAGCGGACGCGCATTCGTCGCAGGCCCTTAATCCAACTGATCGTGCGCTCGACGACCCAACGCACTCGGCCCAGGTGGCTGCCGTGATCGCTTTTGCGTCGTCGGATTTGCGGCTCGATGCCCAGCCAACGGAGTAGTGCGCGGGCTGGCTCGCAGTCGTAACCAGCGTCGGCATACAGCGCGTCGGGGCGCGTGCGCGGTCGGCCTGGCTTGCCCGGCACCACTGGGAACGACACAGCCGTGGGCACCGTCTCTAATTGGTCGCTGCGATTGGCAGGCACAGCGCGAAGCACCAGCGGCACTCCGTCGCGGTCGACTAGCAGCGTGAATTTGGTGCCTTTTTTCCGGCGATCCACAGGGCTGGGACCGGTGGCTGCGCCGCCCCCAAACGCTCGCACCTGCGTCGAATCGAGGATGGCCGTTTCCAAGTGCAACTCGTTTTCTTGCCGCAGCATCGTCAACAACACCAGATGAAGCTGACCCCAGATACCGGCCCGTTCCCAGGCTTGCAGCCTCGTGCGCGCGGTCTCCCCACAACAGCCGAATTCCTTGGGCACGTCTTTCCAGCGACAGCCCGTCACCAGTACGAACCAGATCACTTTCAAAACGCTACAATGGCCAATCGGTGGACGGCCACCTTGCGGACCCGGCCGCTCCTCCGCAGGCAACATCGGGCAAACCAAGTCGTAGAATCTCTCCGGCATACATGCGTCTGCCATGACAGCTCTCCTTGTGTAACGGACAAGGGACTGTCGTGGCAGGCGCAAATTTCATGCCGCAAACCGAGAGACTCCGTCAGGCGGTTGTTTGGCAGCTTCTTAATACCCGCACGCGATCCTCCGGCTGGTTGTGGTTGTTGCGGTCCAGGAGCTTGGCGTCCGACAGCCGGCAGATCTCCGCCGCGAGCAGTGAATTCGCGCCCGTGGCGACGACGCCAGTGACTTGCCCGCGGGACCGGCCGTCAGAACTTCACCGAAGGCCACCGGAACACCTCGGTTGACCCGCTCTCTCAGGCATCGGCGTGCAGGGCCGACGATGGCAACCGCGGCACAACGCCGGCGGGATGAAGCACCTGGGGAACGGAGTACCGAGCGCTACCCGGCAAAGGGATTGTGCCCTTGAGTCACGCTGATCTTCGAGGACCGCGAGCGCACCGGCGTCAATGAGCGGCTGTTCAGTGCATGCATGGCCACCAATGCACAGGGGTATAATCCTCGCGTGCGTGAGCAACGAAGTGTGACCGGGGGGATGGGACGCGCGGAGCGTTTTTGGCCTTGCAGCCCTGGCCGAAGCTAGATAAACAGCGGGACCGAAAGCCCAGTCCCCAACGAAATGGCGGACTGCCGTAGACTAGAATCGCGATGCAAACAAAAAAGGAGTCGGACCATGCGGCAAATTCACACCTTGATTTCCGGGCGGCCCCGGCTCTACACATTCGTTTTGGGGATCGGCGTCGGGGCGTCGGTGTGCTTAGGCGTGATGAACTTCCACATCCTGCGGGCTAGAGATGGGTTTTACCTCGTGCAGAAACATCATGCCAAGCTCGCGCAAACGTATGTGGATACGCGTCAATTTAACGCTCGTGACTGGGCGGAGAACGTAGATTTGACTGCGTCGCTAGCGGCCGACAACAAGGAGTACTTAATGACCCAAGAGTTGGTGAAGACCCCGCGTCGGTGAGCTCCGTTCGTATTGACTCACTCGACACCGCGCCTATTTTGGCCGGTCTCGCCATCGCTTCCGGCATCTGCATCCTCTTGGGACGCTGACTATTCGCTACTCGTAGACTTCGCACCCCGCCGCTC
>JALYIN010000154.1 GCA_030775765.1 Verrucomicrobiota bacterium | reverse complement strand
AGGCCAATTGGCCGACCTGGGCTATCGCATGGTCATCTATCCGCAGACAGCGTTTCGCGTTTCCATGTTTGCAGCGGGCCAGATGCTGCGCGATTTGAAGAAGGACGGTACGCAGGAACCCTGGCTCGATCGGATGCAGACGCGCCAGGAGCTTTACGACCTGCTGGATTACGATCCCACGAAGTAGGAGGAAACGATATGAGCACAGAAACCAAACCAGCTTACAGCCCAGGGCTCGCCGGCGTGGTCGCGGGCGAAACCGAGATCTGCTGGGTCGATCCGAACGCGGGCCTGATGTATCGCGGTTACGACATCCACGAGATGGCGCAGAAGGCGAACTTCGAGGAGGTCGCGTATTTGCTGCTCAATGGCGAACTGCCGACGGCTGCGCAACTGGCGGAGTTTTCCAAGGGCCTCGCGGCCGAGCGGCAATTGCCCGAGCCCGTTCTGAAAATGCTCCGGCTGATGCCGAAGAACACGCACCCGATGGACATGCTGCGGACCGGCGTTTCCATGCTGGCGCCGTTCGATCCCGACCTGAACGATCATTCGCACGACGCAAATGTCCGCAAAGCGATTCGCTTGGTGGCGCGCGTCTCGACACTGGTGACGGATGGCTGGCGAATTTCTCAGGGCCAGGAGCCGATCGAGGACAAACCCGATCTGACGCATGCCGGTAACTTCTTTTACAAACTGACCGGCGGCGTTCCACAGGATTGGCAGATCCGGATGCTGGACACGATTTACATTCTGTACGCGGACCACGAATACAACGCCTCCACGTTCGCCGCGCGCGTCACGGCGTCGACGCTGGCGGACATGTATGCGGCAGTGACATCGGCCTGCGGCACGTTGAAAGGCCCGTTGCATGGCGGCGCGAACGAAGAGTCGATGAAGATGCTCGACGATATCGGCACGGCGGATCGCGCCGAGAAATGGATGATGGACGCGCTGGCGCAGAAGAAAAAGATCATGGGCTTCGGCCATCGCGTTTACAAAAAGGGCGATTCGCGCGTGCCGATCATGCGCGAGATCGCGCGCGATCTCGGGAAACGGCTGGGCAAGGAACAATGGGTGCCGATCTGCGAAAATCTCGAGGCGACGATGGAACGCGAGAAGAAACTCTGCGCGAACGTCGATCTCTACGCGGCCCCGGTCTTCACGATGCTCAAATTCCCGCCGGAATTGAACACGCCGATCTTCGCTGTTTCGCGCGTGGCCGGCTGGTGCGCGCACGTCATCGAACAGCACGATCACAATCGGCTGATCCGCCCGCGCTCGCTCTACACCGGACCGCAATTGCGGCCCTATCCAGGCTCGTCGGGCAACGGAGCGAAGTAATCGATGGCGGACGCTCACGGGAAGTCGCTCCAGGAATTTTACGCGCCGGGAAACGCGTGTTTCGGTTGCGGCCCGGCAAATCCGGATGGACTTCACATCCGCAGTTTTGTTCGTGGCGACGAAGTGGTGGCCGAATGGAAACCGGAGACGCGCTACGAAGCATTCCCCGGAGTTCTAAACGGCGGTATCATCGGCGCGCTGCTCGATTGCCATTGTAACTGGACGGCGGCCTGGCACCTGATGAAAAGCGGCGGCGAGGATCGGCCGCCTTGCACGGTCACGGCCGATTACGCGATCAAACTTCTGCGACCGACGCCGACTGACGGACCGGTCTCGCTGTCAGCGAGAGTGATCGCTTCGGAGGGAACCAAAGCCACGGTTGATGGAACGCTTACCGCCGGTGGAAAAGTTTGCGCCACTTGCCGCGGCACATTCGTCGCGGTGAAGGAAGGACATCCCGCGTTCCATCGCTGGTAAGAGGGTTTAAAATTTTCTTCCCGTCCCATTTGAAAGCAGATTCAGTGCTTCTGGTTCCATGGGATTTTTCGATCGAGAAAACACCATCGCCTCTCCCGGCTACAATCGATGGCTCTTTCCTCCTGCCGCTCTGGCCGTCCATCTTTCCATAGGCCAGGCCTACGCTTTTAGCGTTTTCAAATTGCCGCTTACCAAGGTAATCGGCATCACTAATTCTGCGCAGGGCGATTGGACTCAGCCTTCACTCGCCTGGATCTTCAGCCTCGCGATTTTCTTCCTGGGCGCATCCGCCGCAGTTTTCGGCCGCTGGGTGGAACGTGTCGGCCCACGCAAGACGATGGTCACCGCGGCGCTATGCTTTGGCGGCGGCTTCATCATTTCCGCATTCGGGGTTTGGTGGCATCAGCTTTGGATCATCTATCTCGGTTACGGCGTGCTCGGCGGTTGCGGTCTCGGGCTGGGATACATCTCGCCGGTCTCAACCCTGGTGAAATGGTTCCCGGACCGGCCGGGCATGGCGACCGGCATGGCAATCATGGGATTCGGGGGCGGGGCCTTCATCGGCTCTAACCTCAGCCTCCTCCTCATGGATCGTTTTAAGTCGGCCACCAGCACCGGTGTCGGCGAAAGTTTTATCGCGATGGGCGCGATTTATTTTTGCTTCATGGTTTTCGGCTCGCTCATCGCGCGAGTGCCGGCGGACGACTGGAAGCCCGCAGGTTATCAGCCATCAACTCAACCGCGAAAACTGATTACGACCGCGAATGTGACCGTCGACAAGGCCTGGCGAACTCGCCAGTTCTGGTTCCTCTGGATCGTTCTTTGTTTCAACGTCACCGCCGGCATCGGCATTCTCGAACAAGCCTCGCCCATGATTCAGGAAATGTTTCCTGGCAAGGTCACCGTGCCGGCGGCCGGCGGATTCGTCGCGCTGCTCAGTCTTTTTAATATGGCCGGCCGGTTCGTCTGGTCGTCACTGAGCGATTACACCGGGCGCAAAGCGATCTACGTCATCTACCTCTTGCTGGGCGCGGCGCTTTATTGCCTGATCCCGTTCGCCGGTTATAGCGGCAGCGTTCTGTTTTTCGTGTCGGTCTGCGTGATTATCCTGAGCATGTATGGCGGCGGCTTCGCGACCATTCCCGCTTACCTGAAAGATCTGTTCGGGGTGATGCAGGTGGGCGCCATTCACGGCCGGTTGCTGACCGCGTGGTCTGTCGCAGGAATTCTTGGACCGGTGCTGGTCAATTACATCCGGGAATATTTAAAGGCCCAGGGCGCAAGCGGCGTCGCTCTTTACGCGCCCACGATGTATTTGATGTCGGGGCTGCTCGTGATCGGATTGATCTGCAATCTTTCGGTGCGCCCGGTGGACGAACGCTTTCATTTCCACGCGGACAAAGCCAAGCCTTAAACGATTTTCTCATGCCTGCCCAAAACCAATCCAGCGGCAACGCCCTTCGACTTTTCCTTTACTGGCTGGTCGTCGGCGTGCCCCTCGTCTGGGGCATCTGGAACACGGTGCTGAAACTCCCCGCGCTTTTTAAATAAGCTGACCCTACTTTTTGGTTTGGGGCGGAAGTTCGAATCCGACGCGGTCGACGTGCGAATACACGTTGAATGTCGGTGGCCGCAGAAAGCCGATGAGCGTCTGGCCGCATTCGCGCGCGAAGTTTACTGCGAGCGATGATGGCGCAGAAACGGCGGCGACAATCGGAAATCCCGCGGCAAGCGCTTTCTGGACAATTTCGAGCGACGAGCGGCCGCTGACCAGCAGGATATGACGATCGAGCGGCAACAGCCCGTCGAGGAAGGCGCGTCCAATCGCCTTGTCGACAGCGTTGTGCCGGCCAATGTCTTCGCGCACGACAACCAAGTTGCCGGCCAAATCAAAAATTCCCGCGGCATGAATGCCTCCGGTCCGGGCAAAATTCCCCTGCGCGCTGCGCAAACGTCCGGGCAATTCGAGGAGCGTTCCTTCATCAATCCGAACTCGCGCTGAGGAATCGATTGGCGGCAATTGTTGGCGGATGAATTCGATGCTCGTTTTTCCGCACAAGCCGCAGCTCGTGGAAATGGTTCCGAAGCGCTGCGTCGCGGCGGGTGTGAACTTTACCGTCGGAGCCAGCTCGATGTTAATCACATTGCCGCGCGACCCCGGCAGCGTGCACGGCGCGATCGTCCGCAGATCTGCGCGGTTGCGGACAATTCCTTCGGACAAAAGAAAGCCGGTGGCCAGTTCTTCGTCGTTCCCCGGCGTCCGCATGGTTGTCGCGATCGCGCTGCCGCTAATGCGCATTTCGAGCGGTTCCTCGATCGCTACTTCGTCGGTCACGAATTGGTGACTTCCATCGGCCTTCCGGCGAATGACGCTGCCGGCTCCGATGCCATGGCGTTCTGCGTCCGAGAGGTGCATGCTGGATGATCGCACGAATAACGAAGGGGGAAATATGAGCGATCTTCGCGAGTCCTTTACCGCCGTTCTTCTCGCTGGCGGCGAGTCGCGACGAATGGGTCGCGATAAGGCGGCAATTGTATTCCGAGACGAGTCGCTCTGGCGACGACAGCTCAGGATTCTCCGCGACCTTGGTCCCGAGAAAGTTTTCGTGTCCGCTCGAACCGAATCTTCCTGGTTGCCCGCAGACACCGAATTACTTCTCGACGATCCGCCATCGCGCGGTCCACTCAGCGGCTTGACGAAAGCCTTTGCCCGGATGCAAACCTCGCACCTTGTGGTGCTCGCGGTCGATATGCCATTCCTCACCCGCGAACAATTGCGTTTTCTGTGCACGATGGTGAGCGAAGGTCGGGGTGTTGTTCCTATGATCGGCGACCGGGCAGAACCTTTAGCTGCGGCATATCCGGCAGAGGCCGCAGTGGATTTTTCCGCTGCCTTGGCCGGCCCTGATTTCTCGCTCCAACGAATTATCCGAAAACTCGCCGCTAATGAGAAAGTCCGGCTTTATGCGGTTCCGATTGAGGACGAACCTCTCTATCGCAGCGTGAATAAACCGAGCGACTTTAACGAGGGGCGATTTTCCAATCGCCCACCTAATTGAGTCGGTCCCGCAGCCGCGGGACAAACCGCCGCTCCGTGAAGGTGCTCGGAATTCGCTGCCTGAATTCCGTCGATGCGCGGCTGCTATTAACCCGCTTACCGTTGGGTCATGAGAACATCGAGCTTTCAGATCGAGCACCAGTCGGCGATATTACCCAACGGAGATTCCCTGCGCATGAAAGTCCCCGAATTGCTGCCGCCCGCCGATATGATGTACCGCGCGCTGGTGAACCGCGATTCGAGCTTCGAAGGAATTTTCTTCGTCGGCGTGCGCACCACCGGTATCTTTTGCCGGCCGACTTGCCCGGCGAAAAAACCCGCGCGGGAGAACGTCGATTTTTTCCCGACTCCGAGTGAGGCACTCCATGGCGGCTACCGTCCATGCCTGCGTTGCCGCCCAATGGATCCAGATAAGCGTCCGCCGAAATTGATCGAGCGACTCCGAGCGGAAGTCGAGCGAGCCCCGGCCGGCCGGCTGACCGACAAAGAACTCGCCGCTCTTTCGATAGATCCCTCGACCGCGCGACGGCAATTCAAGCGGCATTACGGGATGACCTTTCAAGCCTATCATCGGGCTCGCCGGATGGGTCTCGCGTTGCGCGAGGTGCGCAAAGGCGGTCGCGTCGAGGAAGCGAAAAACGGAAGCGGCTTCGAATCAGCCAGCGGTTTTCGCGAAGCGTTCACGCGGATTTTTGGCGATCCGCCGACAGCGGCAAAAGCAAGAGACTGCATGTTCGCGGAACGGATTGAAACGCCACTCGGCACCATGCTGGCCGTTGCTGACGACAAAGGATTACGGCTCCTCGAATTCGCCGATCGCCGCGCACTCGAAACGGAACTGGGCGCGCTGCGACAACGCCTGAAAACAAATGTCGTCCCCGGCGAACATAAATATCTCGACGCGATTCGGACTCAGCTCGCCCGCTATTTTTCCGGCGAGAACCTCGAGTTCGATGTCCCGCTCGCCCCGATCGGCTCTGATTTCCAGATGCGCACCTGGGAACTCTTGCGCTCCATTCCCGTCGCCGAAACGCGTTCCTATTCCTGGATGGCGGAACATCTCGGCATCCCGAACGCGCGTCGCGCCGTCGGCCGCGCGAATGGCACAAATATGATGTCCATCATCATACCGTGCCATCGTGTCATTCGCGCCGACGGTTCTCTTTGCGGTTACGGCGGCGGCCTCTGGCGGAAGAAATGGCTGCTCGATCACGAGCGGAAGTTTCGGAAAATGATGAGTGACAAGCGCCCAGTGATGAGTTGAAGACCGGAGACAATTAAGCGCGCCCAGGAGGACTCGAACCTCCGACCGTCGGATTAGAAATCCGATGCTCTATCCGGCTGAGCTATGAGCGCAGAACGGGGAATTATTCCGCTGCGCGGGAACGGAAATCCAGCGTTATCCGCGATGCCTACTGAAGCGTGTAAGCTTCCACAACCGCGATGCCACTCGTGTTGCCGGCGCCTCGCACGATCGCGGTGTAATTTCCGGGCGCGAGATTTTGGACGAGCGCAGATTCGGCGTCATTCGAGGGTGGGACGGATGTCGCTTCGATTTCGCCCTGCTGACTGCTGCCGTCAGGACGAATTTTCCAATTGTCGTTTAAGCCGATGACCGCGCCGCTGGCATCGTGCAGTTCCAGCCTAGGATCTGGCAACACACCCTGTATGCCTGCTGCGGCGAGAGAAGGCCCGATTGCGCGCAGAATGACTCTGGCAAATCCGCCGCCCGAGCCTCCATCGACGATCAAACCGCCGATCATCACGTTGGAGCCGGAATCGACGAACCCGCGGGTGCTGATATTCGCCAGCTTCGAGTTGGCCGCGGGAGCCAAGTCATACACTTCCACAACGGCGACGCCGGTGCCGCTGTCCTTTCCTGCGAGGACGGCGGTGTAGGCGCCCGGATTGAGAGTGGTCACGATGGCGGACTCAAAATCATTCGCAGGCGGAAGCGTTGTCGCTTCCACCTGGGACTGGTTTTCTTTCCAGTCATCGTTCGTCGCGATGGTGATGCTGCCTTGATGCAATTCCAGCATGGGATTCTGGAGAACCGCGCCAACCCCCGAAAGGGAAGGGCCTATTCCGCGGATGATGATTTTTTTCGGGTCGGTTCCGGTGATGATGAAGCCGCCGATGAGAACTTTGTCGCTCGTGAGCACCTGCAA
>JALYIN010000153.1 GCA_030775765.1 Verrucomicrobiota bacterium | reverse complement strand
GGTTTCGGTCGCCACCGTGGACCCTCCATCTTCACTCGGCGTCACCAGAAAGTTCATGGTCGCGAGCACGACACCCGAAGGCAGAGCCTTGCGAAATAAATCCGGCTCCAGCCGCCCCGATTCTCGCACTGCTCGCGGAGCGGCAATGACAGTGCCCATCACCAACTCTCGCGGCGCCATGTCATCGAGGAGGATGAAGGTGGTTTGGGTGGCGACATCGAGCAGCGGTTTTTGCTCCGGCGCATTCAGGATGCTCTCCGGTCCCGTTCCGCCGCAGCGACGGATCGCGGTTAACGTTCGGAAAAGCAGGATTTCATCGGCGCGCACCTCGTGAATCGCGGCAAAGACTTTGGCCGGCGGCGCCGCGATCTTTAGAACATGGCGCTCGCCCACCTGCCATCGCGGCATCCACTCGTCCAGTTTACTGACGCGGCTGGCCGCTTCCCGGTTCTCATAGGGCAGGAGCAAAATACCGAGCGACAGCAGCAATCCGAAACCCGCGACCATTAACGCCAGCCGGCGTGTTCGAATGTAAACGAAGCGCAATGGACGAATGAGTGAGAGCAGCCCTGCAAAGAACAAGGTGAGGCCGAGGTAAACAAGATAGGAATCGATCATTCCCGTACCGATCGCGACGACCAGGCAACCTCCCGCCATCACCAGCACGGCAATTCCGCGCGTCGTGATTCCCAGCCAACGAATCGGATAAAGGAAGGAAAGCGCACCGGCCAGAACCAGCGCCAGGCCCGCCACGAGCAGAACGGATTCTAACATGTGGATTAACTCCCCGGAGTAAGGCCAAGCACGATATCAAATTTCGCGGCCAGCTCGCCGATGCGCGAATCATTGATTGGAAGGAACTCCATTTTGACCGCTTCCTGTGCTATCGCATCGCCGATCGCGCGATAGATATGATCGCGCTGGTTACCGGGATGTCCTTTGATGTAGAGCTGGGTAGTCCAGGCTTCCCGTCCTTTTACCCGGACCAGAAAGTGAATGTGAGGCGCTGGCCGGCTGGGATAGGGGACGGGCTTGATCGTGAGGAAATAATACTCCCCGCTGGAGCCGGTCGCGAAGCGGCCGAAGCCTTGGAAATGTTCGTCGAAACTCCCCGCCTGCTTATGACCGCGTTCCTGAAGATAGACCGCCTTACTGTCCACCTGCCAGATCTCGATGACCGCGTTCTTGATCGGCTCTCCCCTGGGTCCCAGCAGTCGGCCGCTCAGGTGCGTGTTCTCACCGACGGCTGGAGTAACCGAGTTACTCACAAGGATAAGGTCGTTGTCGTTATCGAGCGGGAGTTTGCCCGGATAAAGCGGTCCCTGTGTGGCCCACGGCGTCTGGCGCAATAACTCCTCGGCAAAGGCGCCCGGGATAGCGAAGAAGGTGACTGCAAGGCCAGCGTTAGGGAGGAAACGCCGCCGGGTTTGAGATGCCGGGGACTCCCTCCAAGAAACGATTTGCTGTTCCAATTTTCCCTATCCCAGTAGAGGGAAAGCACAGAGTCCTCCCTCGGGTACGGCTATTGCACGCGATAAATCTCGAGCAAGTCGATGCCGGTGCCGCTACTCTTCCCGGTAATAATTGCAGTGAATTGTTCCGGCGACAGCGTCATGTAGATGCCGGATTCCTTTGGATTAGACAGCGCCAATCTAAGGGCGGTGAGTCTCCCCGCGGGTACAGGATCACTTTGCCAATCGTCGTTCGCAACCATGAGGGTTTCGTTGGAATTGCGAAAACAGGGACGGCGCAACGCGCCGCTCCTGCCATAAAGAAGGCAAACACCTGCTATTTCAGATTGTAAATCTCGACGAGGGCAATGCCGATGCCGCCGTTCTTGCCAACCACGATGGCAGTGAATTGTCCTGGCGGGGCCAGCGCGGTGAAGATGCCCGATTCTTTCGGATCAGGCAGCGCCAGTCCGTTGGCCGTAAGTTGAGCCGCTGAAACAGGATCGCTCAGCCAGTCGTCATTCGAAATCATAATGGTGCCGTTGGCGTTGTGCAGCTCGAGCATTGGGTCGGCCAGGACATTGGCCAGGCCGTAGCTGGTCAACGACGGACCAAGGGCGCGCACCGCTATGCGAGTCGCGTTATTGTTTCCGCCCAGGACGAAGCCGCCGATCATGACGCCGTCGCCGGTCTGGACAAAGCCACGCGTGCTGATGTTCGCCAAGGACGAATCCACCGCCTGGTTATTATCATAG
>JALYIN010000152.1 GCA_030775765.1 Verrucomicrobiota bacterium | reverse complement strand
TATGAAAAGGCGCGGGCGACGGTGGCGCAATACATCGGGGCGGCGAGCGCGGACGAGATCGTGTTTACGCGAGGGACGACGGAGAGCATCAACCTGGTGGCGCAGGCCTGGGGTGGGAAATTCCTGCGCGCAGGCGATGTGATCCTGCTGACCGAGATGGAGCATCACAGCAACCTCGTGCCCTGGCAGCTCCTGGCGGAACGACTTGGCGCGCAGCTTCGCTTCGTGCCGGTGCGTGATGATGGAACGCTCGCGCTCGAACAGCTCGACCAATTACTCACTCCGGAGGTGAAGCTGTTCGCGTTCACGCATGTCTCCAATTCGTTAGGCACGATCAATCCGGTGGCGGAACTTTGCCGCAAGGCGAGAGATGTCGGCGCGGTAACTTTGGTCGATGCCGCCCAAGGCGCAGGGCATTTGCCGATCGATGTCCAGGAATTCGGATGCGACTTTCTCGCCGTCTCCGGACACAAAATGTGTGGACCGACCGGAAGCGGTGCGCTTTACGGGCGCGCGGAAGTTCTCGACGCGATGCCGCCGTGGCATGGCGGCGGCGAGATGATCGTGAGCGTGACGCTGGAGAAAAGCAGCTTCAAGAAGGCGCCGCATCGCTTTGAGGCGGGCACGCCAAACATTGCCGGCGCGATCGGGCTGGCGGCGGCGATCGATTACATCGAACAGATTGGCCGTCCGGCGATCTTCGAACACGACGCGCGACTGACCAGTTATGCGATCGAACGTTTTGCCGAGCTGGAGGGCATGCGCATTCTCGGGCCAGCCGGCGAGCGCGGCGCGATCGTCGGTTTCGTGATGGAGGCGGCGCATCCGCACGACCTGACGACGTTCGCCGATCGACGCGGGCTGGCGCTCCGCGGCGGCCACCATTGCAACCAACCGTTGATGCGGCGGTTCGGCCTCCCCGGAACGACCCGGGCCAGTTTTTATTTCTACAACACCACGGAAGAGATCGATCGCATGATCGAGATCCTCCGCGAGGCGGCTCGCTTCTTCGCCTGAGCATGGACCTCGAAGAGCTTTACCAGGAAGTCATTCTCGATCATTCGAGAAGGCCGCGAAATTTCGGCGTGCTGGAGAAACCGGATGTGGTGGTGCACGGCGACAATCCTTCCTGCGGCGATGAAATTCATCTCGGCGTCCAGTTCGGATCCGACGGCAAATTGCAGGAGATAAAGTTCAGCGGGCAGGGCTGCGCCATTAGCCAGGCGTCGGCGTCGATGATGACGATGAAGTTGAAAGGGAAAAGCCGCGAGGAAGCGACGGAGATGGCGCGCACGTTTAAGAATCTCGTGACCGATGAAAAGGCCGAAGAATCGAAAGGTCTCGGCGATCTCCAGTTGCTCCAGGGCGTGCGCAAATTTCCCCAGCGCGTGAAGTGCGCGATGCTCGCCTGGCGCGCCCTCGAACAGGCCCTCGCCCAGACAGCCGGGGAAGCGACGATTTCCACGGAAGCATAGGACCAGGTTCGCCGACAATCGGCGAAACCTAGCAGATACGGGGAAGCTGCTCGCCGGAAAGCATGTCCACCACCCGAGTGCCGCCAACGCGCGTATTCATCATCACGAAGCCGGGATGATCGGCGCGAACTTCGCCGATGATGGTCGCGTTCTTGCCCAGCGAATGCGCCTGCATGGCGGCGATAACTTTGTCCGCATCATCGGGTGGAACGATCGCGATGAGTTTCCCTTCGTTCGCCACGTAAAGCGGATCGAGTCCGAGAATCTCACACGCACCCTTCACGTCCTCGTCAATCGGGATCCGCGCTTCGTCGAGGAGCATGCCCACTTTTGCCGCCTGCGCGATCTCGCTCAGGGCGCTCGTGACCCCACCGCGCGTAGGATCGCGCAGGACGTGAATGTTTTTGCTCGCGGCGAACATCGCCTCGACCAGGCCATTCAACGGCGCCGTGTCGCTCGCGATTTCCGTTTCAAATTCCAAGCCCTCGCGCACGGACATGATCGCGATCCCATGGACGGCAATCGATCCGCTGATGATGATCTTGTCCCCGGCCTGCGCTCTTCCCGGATGAATATCGACGCCATCCACCAAGGCTCCGATACCGGCCGTGTTGACGAAGATCTTGTCTGCCTTCCCACGATCGACGACTTTCGTGTCGCCGGTCACGAGCTTGACCCCTGCGGCGTCCGCTGCCTGGCGCATCGATTGCACCACGCGCCAGAAATCTTCCATCGGCGTCCCTTCCTCCAGAATGAACGCCACCGAGAGATAGAGCGGACGCGCGCCGCACATGGCGAGATCGTTGACGGTCCCGTGCACCGCGAGTTTTCCGATATCGCCGCCCGGGAAAAAAATTGGACTGACCACATACGAGTCGGTGCTGAAGGCGAGCCGCTGGTCGCCGATCGAAAAGATCGCGCCGTCATGCAGCGGCTCGAGCAGCTCGTTCCGAAATTGCGGCAGCACCATCTTCTCCATGAGTTGATGGCTCAACTTGCCGCCACTTCCATGGGCCAGAACGATCTCGCTGTAGTTGGTGATCGGGATCGGGCAGACGGCGCCGAGCAGACTTGTGTCCGCGGGCGTTTCAGATGACATCTTCCGCTCCGGCTGCGATGTGGATCAAATCCCACAGAACATGCACGAGCGTGGCGTGCACTTCCTGGATGCGGTGAATGCTGAACGACGGCACAATGAAAGAGTAATCGGCCAGTTCCGGAAATCGTCCGCCATCTTTGCCCGACCAGGCGATCGTGAGCATGTCTCCCCGGCGCGCTTCTTCCAGGGCATAGATCAGGTTCGGCGATTTGCCGCTCGTGCTGACCGCCAGCACCATGTCCCCGGGTTTCCCGAGCAGGCGCAATTGATCCACGAACACGCGCGAGAAATCGGCGTCGTTTCCGATGGCGGTCATCGTTGCAATATCGGTCATGAGCGAGATGGCCGGAAACGCGGCGCGCTTCTCGATGATGGGATGGGTGAACTCGACTGCGAAGTGGAGCGCGTCGCACAGGCTGCCGCCGTTGCCCATGGTGAGCAGCTTGTTCCCGCGGGCGAACCGCGCCGCCATTTCGCGGCTCAACGCGTCAATCTGGTCCGCATATTTGATGAAGAATTTCTCCTTCATCTCGATGCTCTCCCCTGCTTTGCGGAGAACCTTTTCTCGAAAAGTTTCGACGGATTTATCTGCCGACAGCTGAGCAATCAAGCGGGTGCGACCTCCGCAGGCTGTTTTTCCAGTTCGAGGTGGCGCCCGTAAGCGTAATAGGCCGCGCAGGCGCCTTCCGCGGAAACCATCGTCGCGCCGAGGGGATTCTCTGGCGTGCATTGCTTGCCGAAGCAGGCGCAATCATGCGGCTTTTTCACGCCGCGCAGGACGAGACCGCTGATGCAATTCGCGGGCTCCTGGGTGTCGATCTCCTTCACATCGAAAATCCGTTCCGCATCGTGATCGCGGAACTCGTAGCGAAGCTTGTAGCCGCTCTTCGGGATCGAGCCCACTCCGCGCCATTTCCGGTCGCACACTTCGAAGACGCTGTTGACCAGATCCTGCGCGACGCGATTACCGTCGCGACTCACAACGCGCGGATACTGGTTCTCCACCGTATGCGTTCCCGCTTCCAACTGGCGCAAGGTCATGAGCGTGCCCTCCAAGATATCGATCGGCTCGAAACCCGTGATGACGATTGGAACGCGGAACCGTTCTGCGAGCGGCTCGTATTCCCGATAACCCATCACCGTGCAGACATGGCCCGGCCCGAGGAATCCCTGCACCCGATTGAGCGGCGATTGCAGAATTGAAGCGATCGAAGGAGGCACAAGGACGTGCGAGACGAGTACGGAGAAATTCTTCACGCCTTGTTTCTGCGCCTGCCAGACCGACATCGCGTTGCTCGGCGCGGTGGTTTCAAAACCGATCGCAAAGAAGACCACCTTCTTGTCCGGATTGGCCCGCGCGATCTTCAAACAATCGATGGGCGAATAGACAATGCGAATGTCGGCGCCGCGCGATTTGAGCACGAGCAGGTCGCACTCCGAACCGGGGACGCGGAGCATGTCGCCGAACGAACAAAAAATCACGTCGGGCCGCTGCGCGATCGCGTGCGCCTTGTCGATCATCTCGAGTGACGTAACACAGACGGGACAACCGGGGCCGTGCACGAGCTCGACCTGACTGGGGAGCAACCGATCGATCCCGTACTTGACGATGCTGTGGGTCTGGCCGCCGCAGACTTCCATCAAAACCCAGGGCCGAGTCACGGTGCGTGTGATCTCGGCGACAATTTTCTGCGCGACTTCCTGGTCGCGATATTCGTCGAGATATTTCATGGCGCGTTATGCGGCCGGTCGGATCCGTGCGGGCGGCGACTCCGAGAATGGATCGGCATCCGGATCGTCCACATCCGGAACGTCCAGCTCTCCTAACTGCTTAAGCTCTTCGAGCGCCTTGTAAGTCCGGGTCGCTTCTTCTTCATCGACTTTGCTCAACGCGAAGCCGACATGCACGAGCACGTAATCGCCGACCACTACCTCGGGGGTGTATTCCAGGCAGACTTGCTTAACGATCCCGCCGAAATTGGCGCGGCCCATCTTTACGCCGTGTTCGTCGTCGCTGATCTCGATCAGTTTACCTGGGATCGCGAGGCACATCGTTGGTCTCCATGGCTCCGGCCGACACCTTGCTGATGCCGACGCCGTCGCACACCAGGATTGTATCACCGCGTTTCACATCCGTCAGCAATTCCAATGGGACTTTTTTCAGTGCGCCACCCACGCGAATTTTGCCAAACTTCATCCCATCTTCCGAAAGGACTTCGATTACCTCGCCGTAAACCAGGTTCATGAGGTCTTTCGCGACCAGGCTACCGCCGCGACCTGGCCGTGGGCGATGCCCCCGTCGTTAGGCGGGACGCGTTGATGCCAGTAGGGCCGGAAGTTTTCCTGCCGCAATCGGTCGATCGTGCGCTCGGTCAGATAACGGTTTTGAAAACAACCGCCGGACAGGACGATCTTTGGTTCGCCGATCTTTCGCGCGATAGCCAGGATCGCTTCCGCGAGCATGTTGTGAAATTTCGCAGCGATGAAACCAACAGATTTTCCACTCCGCTTGTCCTCCATGATTCCGCGAAATGCGGGCTCCCAATCAATCAAGACAGGCGACCCTTTCCCGAGGGAAAACGGATACGCTTCGTCAATCCCGGCTTGGATCGCGAATTCCATTTCCATCGCGGCCTGTCCCTCGAAACTCGCCTGCTGTCGTAAGCCTATAAGTGAAGCAACGGCATCGAACAAGCGCCCCGCGCTCGATGTGAGTGGCGCGTTCACGTTTTTCCTGAGCACTTGCCGAAGCAACGGCAGTTCTTCTTTCGAAAAATCTGTGAGCAGTTCCTTGTGCTCCCAAAGTTCATCCTGAAAGATTTCGTGGAGCAGACCGAGCCGACTACGGCGGGGCTGTTTGATCGCCGCGTCGCCACCGGGTAGTCGAAATTGACGCAGATGCGCGACCCGCGTGAAGGCGTCCGCGCTTGTCAGCAAAAATTCGCCGCCCCAGATCGTGCCATCCATGCCCCACCCAGTTCCATCCCAGGCGACACCAAGCGCCGGCGGTTCCAGTTCATTTTCCGCCATGCAGGAAGCGATGTGGGCCCAGTGATGCTGAATTTGGGAAGAGGGCGCGGGTAATTGAGCCGCATATTTCGTCGAGAGATAATCCGGATGCAGGTCGCAAGCGATTAGCTCTGGCTTCGCTTCATAAAGTCGCGGCAAATCCTGGGCGACCTCGCAGAAGGCGGAATACGCCTCTTTTGTTTCCAGATCACCAATGTGCTGGCTGACAAACACCTGGGTTCCTAGACTTAGCGCCACCGTGTTTTTCAAATGACCGCCGACGGCGAGAATGATCGGCGCCGATTCCTTTAATTGGATCGGTAGCGGCGCGTAACCGCGCGCGCGCCGCAGGATCATCTCGCGCCCTGCCACGATGCGCACGATGGAGTCGTCCATGTGACGGACGATCGGCCGATCGTGCACAAGGAAGAAATCGGCGATGCCGCGGAGTCGTGACAGCGCTTCTCGTTCATGAATGCAGATCGGCTCATCGCTCAGGTTTCCGCTCGTAGCGACAACAGAGGAGCCGAGTTCCCGCATGAGCAGATGGTGCAGCGGTGTGTAAGGCAGCATCACGCCAAGGTTGGGATTGCCCGGGGCAATCGACGGCGAAATTGCCGAGTGCCGATGCAGCAAAACGATCGGAGATTCGGCAGAACGCAGGAGCCGCTCCTCCAACTCCCTGACCTCGCAGATCTTGCGCACGGCCTCGACCGTCGGATACATCACCGCCAGCGGCTTTTCCTCGCGATGTTTCCGCTCGCGCAAAGAAACGACGGCCGCTTCGTTGCGCGCATCCACGAGAAGCTGGAAACCGCCGATACCCTTGAGTGCCAGAATTTTTCCGGCGCGAATCATCTCCGCGGCTTTGAGCAACGCTTCTCGCGATTGCGCGATGGTGCTGCCAGCATTGTCCCACAATTCGATCCGCGGACCGCAACGCGGACAGGCGTTCGGCTGCGCGTGAAAGCGGCGATCGAGAGGGTCGTGATATTCGCGGTCGCACTCCGCGCACATGATGAAGCGCTTCATCGAGGTGTTCGCGCGGTCGTAGGGGAGGCTTTCGATAATGGTGAAGCGCGGGCCGCAGTTCGTACAGTTCGTGAAGGGATATCCGAAGCGGCGATCGTTTGGATCGAAAATTTCCGAGACGCAATCGGCGCAGGTCGCGATGTCGGGTAAAATCACGACAGACTTGCCGCCGGTTTCTTCGCTTTCGCGAATCTCGAACTTTGAATAGCCCGCCGGATCGAGAATCGCAGATTCAAGACTGTGGATCGCGGCGCGTGGCGGCTTCTCTTTTTCGAGACGCAAGAGAAAATCCTGAACGGCCTCGGCATCGCCCTCGACTTCGACGAACACGCCCTCGCCCGTGTTTGACACCCAACCGCTCAGTTCGAGCTCGGTGGCGAGCCGATACACAAACGGGCGAAACCCAACTCCCTGCACCGCGCCGCGCACGACCATCTTTGCCCGCGCGCAGTTCATGCGGCGGCTGCTATCAGTGCGTGAACAGCCCGTTCACGAATCCGATTTGGTAAACCAGGAATATGCCGAAGGCCACGCTCAGCACGCCGGCTGTCGCACCGAGGTAACGGTTCAATGATTGAAAACGATTCGCGGTGTAGGTGATGGGAACCGCAATGGCCGCCGTGATGAGCATCATGCCCGCGATGGTGCCGGCGCCAAAAATGAGCAGATAGGCCAGGGCCCAGACAGGATCATGAATGATCGGCAGAACCAGGAGAGCGACTGCGGCCGAGCCCGCGAGACCATGCACAACGCCGATCACAATGGGGCGAACCGTTGGGTAAATTCCAAGCCGGCCAAAACATCGATCGAGGCGGGCCGGCGGCACGGCGTTCTCGGCATGGCCATGTTTTCCGGGCGCGTGGCCATGAACGTGTTCGTGAACGTAATCACCGTGCTGGTGCGGATGAGCATGAGAGGAGTGTTCCGTGTCGTGGGTGACGATCGCGGCTGCCTCCTGAATGCCGCGTTTGATCGACCGCAAATTAAGAGTCCCGAGAAAAATCAGCATGAGCGCGACGCAGAACTCGAAACTCAGGCCGAGCCTTTCGGGAATAACGAGACCAAAAAGAATGATCGCTCCGCCGACGACGACGAGAGTGAGAGTGTGACCGATCCCCCAGAATATTCCGGTCAGCGCCGCCCCGCCAACGTTGCGCTGGCGACTGACGATCGTCGTGATCGCGATGACGTGATCGGCGTCGGTTGCGTGGCGCATCCCAAGGAAAAAGCCGAGAAAAAGGATGGAGAGGAGCGTGGTCATCCGCTACGTCGCAATCGGGTTTGCCTCGGTAAACCGAAGGCTTTTGATGGCGCATTCCTTTCCTTCCACCGGCTCGGCGGCCTTTCCGCATTGCGGACATTCGAGCGTGGCCACCGGAATACCGGAGAGCGCACCGTCCCAATACTTCGGTCGGCCGCGATAAGTGCAATGGGGGCAGCTGACCGTGGCCTCGATCTTTTCGACTTCGAGCTTCGAGCCTTCGAGCGAAGTCTCGGCGGTGATGGCTTCGTAACAGAAACGCAGCTGCTCTTCCTCGATGTGACTGAGTTCTCCAACCGCGAGGCGCACCTCGACAATTTTCTTCTCGGGATTCTCCTCCGCGAATTGCAGGAGCTTCTCGACCATTCCTGATGCGATCGAAAGCTCATGCATCGGTTATCGCCTAGACGGCGAGCAGCGCTTTCTCGAGGTCGTCCAAACCAGCGCCAGTCTTGGTGCTGGTGGGAATGACTTTGATGTCGGGCTTGAGTTTATGCACGTCGTTCATGAGTTCCACTACGCTCACTTCCATCGCCTGGGCGAGATCGATTTTATTGATTACGACGATCTCCGCGCCCAGGAACATGTGCGGATGTTTGCGCACCATCCAGGGACCTTCGGTCACGCTCACGACAACCACGCGGGCTTTCGATCCAAGCGGGAATTCGGCCGGACAGATCAGGTTTCCAATGTTCTCGATAAAGATTAGTTTCAGTTTCTCCAGCTCGATTTTGCGCAGCCCTTTGCCGACGAGGTTCGCGTCGAGATGGCAGCCGTTGATCGTCGCGATTTGCACCACCGGCACATTTTGCGCCGAGATCGCATCGGCATCACTGCTCGTCGTAGCGTCCCCGTTGAAGACCGCGACGCCGAGCCGATCCTTCAGCCGCTCGACCAGCTTCGTGATGAGGGTCGTTTTCCCCGAGCCGATCGCGCCCATGAAATCGATCGCGGTGATGCCGTGTTTATCGAGCACCGCGCGGTTCTCGACGGCGAGTTTCCTGTTCGCCTCGAGCAGGCTGTGCTCGAGCTCGATGTCGTAGATTTCGTCCGGCGATGCTTCGAGCATCACCTGCACCGCGCCTTCGTTAGCCACTGTTAGTGCGCCAGACCGGCGAACGCGGTCGGCGTGTGCTGTTGCTTAACGACTTTCCCTTTGCCGAGATACATGTGCACGCCGCAGGGCAGGCAAGGATCGAAGCTGCGGACCGTCCGCATGATATCGATGCCCTTGAAGTTCTCGGGGCCGTTTTCCTCGAAGAGCGGGCAACCCTGCACCGCGTCTTCGTAAGGCCCAGGTGTTCCGTAGACATCGCGCGGATTCGCATTCCACGGCGTCGGCGGATACGGATGATAATTCGCGATCTTGCCGTCGCGGATCACCAGGTGGTGGGAAAGGACGCCGCGAACAGCTTCGTGGAAGCCGCAACCGATCGCTTCGTCCGGCACCTTGAAAGGCGTGAACGTGGCGGTGCGCCCGGCCCAGACTTCTTTCATCGCATTCTCGAGGAAGTAGAGCGCGCAACCTGCGGCATAGGCCTGGAAGTAAGTGCGCGCCCGATCGCGTTCGATAGTGTTGGCCCACTTCGGCACTTTCCATTCGAATTCCTTTTCCGGTTTCGTCATCGTTTTCGGCAACCGAATCTTTACGCTGTGGCCGGTGGCCTGGACGTAGCCGATGTCCACCATGTTCGCCAAAGCCGTCGTCCAGAGACGCGCGAGCGGACCTCCGCCCGTATCGAGCGCGAGATGATCGCCGGTGCGTTTGTCGAGCCAGCGCGGCGACATCACCCAGGTGTAGTTCCCGGCAAAGTCACGCTTCTGCGGTTTCGGGATTGTTCGCTGGTTCCACGGATGCCTGATGTCGATCTTGTTGCCCAACGGATCTTCCTTGACGAAGTAGTCGCCGTTCCCCTGCTCGTCGGCCCAGTCCTCATAATACGAAGAGCCAAGGAGGATTCGGATCTGCGTGTTGATGTCGACTAAATTGGTCGTGAGCAACTCGCCATCGACGACCACGCCGGGCGTGACGTACATCGCCTTGCCCCAGCGATCCATCGTCTTGTAATCGTAATCGCAAACGTCGGGATCCTGGAATGAACCCCAGCAGCCGAGCTGGATGCGGCGGTTACCCACTTGTTCGTAACCGGGCAGCGCTTCATAGAAGAAGTCGAACAGATCGTCGTGCAGCGGCACGCATTTTTTCATGAACTCGCAGTACCGCATCAGGCGCACCTGGTAGTCCGTGAAGATCTGGATCGATGGCACCGTGCCGACTCCGCCCGGATAGAGCGTGGAAGGATGGACGTGCCGGCCTTCCATCAGGCAAAACATTTCGCGCGTGTAGCGGCTCACCTGCAAGGTCTCGCGATAGAACTCGCCCTCGAATGGGTTGAGCGCGTGCATGATGTCCGCGATCGTTCGGTAACCATGATCGTTCGAGTGCGGCGCGAGCGTTGTTTGCGCCTTGGCCCACACACTCGGGTTCGTCTCCTTCACCATCATCTCGCAGAAGTCGACGCCCACCAGATTGTCCTGGAAAATGTTGTGATCGAACATGTATTCGGCGGCTTCGCCGAGGTTGATGATCATCTCGCCGAGTGGCGGCGGCTTGATCCCGTAGGCCATGTTCTGCGCATAGATCGAGCAGGTGGCGTGGTTGTCGCCGCAGATTCCGCAGATACGACTGGTGATGAAGTGGGCGTCACGCGGATCTTTGTTGCGCATGAAGATGCTGTAGCCGCGGAAAATGGACGAGGTACTGTAACACTCGACGACCTTCTTCGCGTCGAAGTCGATCTTCGTGTAAATCCCGAGGCTGCCGACGATGCGCGTGATCGGATCCCACGACATCTCGACGAGGTTGCCTTGCGGTGCGGAAGTTCCCCTGGTGGGTGCTGTTAATACGTCAGGCATATTCTGGTCTCCTCGTTTAGTTGCGGCTGTTTCCGTAATATTTCGATTTGTAACCCGTCGTTAGCTCGGCGCGCGGGTGTCGCCATTTCGGTTCTTTGTTAACGGTCGTGTTCGTCATCGCGCGCAGTCCTCGCAACGCGGCGCCCCAGATCCCGACGACTTTGGTAGAAAGCGCAGATCCCGGGGGCGCATCCATGAAGGGCATAAACTTATCCGGGAAACCCGGCATCGTACAGCCGATGCAAATTCCGCCGACGTTCGGGCAACCACCGATCCCAGCCATCCATCCGCGCTTGGTGACGTTGCAGTTCACTACCGGACCCCAGCACCCGATTTTCACGAGACATTTCGGCGAACCGTATTCCTTGGCGAAATCGCCCTGCTCATAATAGCCAGCGCGATCGCAGCCTTCGTGGACCGTTTTGCCGAACAGCCAGGTCGGGCGCAGTTGATCATCGAGGGGAATGAGCGGCGCGAGGCCCGCCACTTGATAGAGAAGATAGAGCAACGTTTCCATCATGTTGTCCGGCTGCACGGGGCAACCGGGAACATTGACGACCGGCAGGCCGGCCTTCGAACGCCAATCCCAACCCAGATAATCGCAGAGCCCCATGGCGCCGGTGGGATTGCCTTCCATGGCGTGAATTCCGCCGTAGGTCGCACACGTGCCGCAGGCCACAATGCCCAAACATTTCGGCGCAAGGCGATCGATCCATTCGTTCGTCGTGATCGGCTGGCCGGTATTAGGGTCGGTTCCCATCGCCGCCCAATAGCCTTCGTTCTTGATCTTCTCATTAGGCACGGAGCCCTCCATGACGAGAACGAACGGGTCGAGTTTGCCGGCCGCGGCGTCGTACCACCACTTCATGAAATCGTCGCCGGTCTCGTAGGCGATGACCGGATTATGGACGTGCACCTTGGGCAGCCCGGGAATATTGCCCATAACCAGGTCTTCGATGCTCGGTTGCGAGGCTGCGGTGATCGAGACCGAATCGCCATCGCAGGAGAGGCCAGTGGTCATCCAGATTACATGGATTTCTTTTACAGCTGGCGGCCGATCCATCTGGATCATTTCAGGGGCTTTCATTCTAAACGATTCCGCGACCATGGTGTCTCCTCTCTCTACGCGGCCTAACGACTACTCCCTGACGGCTACGGCCGCGCGCTTCTGTTATTTACTGCTCACATACCGATAAAAATTTTATTGATTCGAAACTGGACCAATTCCCGATTCACATTCTGCGGATGCGGATGTAGCGCCGCATTTCCGGGATCATCGTGATGATGATGATGAGAATGATCAGCCCCACCACGGCAAGCGCAGTGAGCCAGGGATGTATTGATATTATCTCCATAGCGTTAAGTTCTGGCCGCGCCGACGCGGATCTTCTCGGACGTTTCTGACAAAAGATCGCGAACGAGAGAGTCGATCATCTCAATAGCTTTCGGAATTGCGGCCCGAACGGGCTGGCTCAAACCCATGGCGCCTTCTTCCGTTTCGAGCAAGGCCGGTTCGCATCCGACGAGATATAATCGTCCGGGTTTACCCCCCATGGAGCGAACCATCTGCAAAACCCGGACGGGATTCATGCTGTGAGCATTAACGACCTCGCCGCTTTCGTTGTCTAGCAAATTAAATCGGGGTTCGATCAGGAACACCGTGCCCGGCGGCTGGCCTCGCGATGTGGCGTCGATTAAGATAGTCGCATCGGGTCCATCCATGATCGCATACGCCAGGTCGTAACTTCGGATTCCGAAATCCCTGATCGTCACTCCCGCCGGCACCGGGCGCTCCACGAGCTGCCTAACGACTTCACAACCGAACGCATCGTCGCCGAAGAAAATATTCCCAATGCCGGCGACGAGAATGTTTTTCATGCTCTCAGCCTTGCGTCACCGGTTCGACTTCGTCTGCGGAATAAAAAAAGCGATGACCGGATTGCCGTAGCAATCCCATATCGCGCCCAGGGTCATCATCGATCACGAGCGCGAAATGCACCTGCTTCTCCACGTCTTCTTCCAGCGCCTCAATCGTCGCGATCTTGCCTTCGAGCGCCATGTCCATTATGTCGGCGCGCTTCTTGGGCCAGATGCGAACCTTGTCGCCTTTTCGTAATTCGACGCCGGCGACGATCGCGCTTTCCAGCTTGGTCGCCGGATTGAAGAACTCGTCGTGAGATTGTTCCAGCGGCGTCGCTCGCATCACGCCGTGCATTTTCAAGAGATGATCGCTGGGAAGGGTCTCCGTTCGCTCGAGGATTCTGCGCGCATGATCGTCGACGCCGCGCATCTCGCGCTTTTCCTCGTCCGTCATGGTCATGATGCGCAAGGTCAGGATTTCATCGATCTCCGCGCCGTCGAAGAGATCGCCCGCGCTCTGCGGCGCGATCTGCGGGTAATCATATAATATGATGGGCGACGACAACATGGTGTCGCGTTCGTTCTTCCCCGCTTCGCCGACGAGCACGGGCCAGGTGTTAATATTCTGGCAAGCCCTGGCCGCCGCCTCGTATTCCGGCGGTGGCTCGAGGAGAGAGATGAAGTCGCCGCCGCTGACGTGAAAAACCGTGTGCGTCGAAGCGAACGTTCGCATGACGATCGCATCCTGATCCTGGAGTTCGCTCGCCGGAACCGGAGTCCGATTCAAAATCCGGACTGTCATTTTGAAAACCTGATCGTCGATTTTCGTGATCGTGGTTTCCACGGCGCCCCGCAGCGCTTCCTGCCGCCGGACAAAAACCGCTGCGATCTTTTCCTGGTCGCGAATTGGCTCCAGGGCGCGAGAAGCCTCGAAATGGAACTCTCTCGGCTGCGGTGCGGAACCGCTCAGCGACAGAGTTGGAAGTTCGACCATCCGTTCGACGCTCTCCTGCCACGTCTGGCACAGCTTCTCGCCAATAAGTTTTTCGTTCGCCAACTGAAAGTCTGGCTCGCCCGTCACCGGCATTTCGGGAATCGGTTCCGACAGCACTCCGACCTCGCGCGCCATCGGATGCAGAAAACGCACGCTAATATTCAGCGCCGTGTTGGGCGATGTCGCGCGGACGAGAACCTCCGTTTGCATCGCGCACGGCTCGGCTCCTTTTTGCGCGACACTGTATTCTTCCGGATAGACGCGGCCAAAAGTGAAACGCTGCCGGTTCTTCTTCGACGAAGCGCGGTAGGGATAAAGGATGTAACCCTCGTAAAGAACCGCGTTCACGATCTTCTCGAGGAGTTCGGAATTCATAGCGTTGCGGGCACCGGGTCGCTCTGCGTTTTTTCCCCGAGCAACTTGTCGATCACCTGTTCCCAACTCGAAACGCCCGCGCTTTGCTTGTAGTCATAGAGCCGATCGAAAACGTCCCGCTGGAGTGAAATGAAAGCCATGTTCGGATAATGCGTATCCATCATCTTCTGCCACGTGCTCACAGGCATTCGATAGATGCACTCCTTGTTCCAGGAAATTTGCTGCACCTGGAGATGACCATCGGCGGCGGCGTAAAAGATGGTGCCGCTAAACAGAAAGAGGAGCGGAACTTCGCCTCCTTCGAGCGCGTAGAAATATTTCGTCCCCGCGACGTTCAGATCGAAGCTGCACGGGACCGGCAGGATCGCTTCCGTGCTGTCGGCAAAAGTGCGGACCGTCGTGTTCGCCAATGTCCAGAGCCGCGCGCGCAACGTCGTTCCCCATTGATCCGGCGTGCCGAAGAGATCGATCAGCTTCGGTTTTTCGCTTTCGTTGTAGGAACGTCCCGGCGCCTGAATTTGAATCTGCGCCTGGAGGATCACGCTCTGGATCGTCTCGTCCGGCGGAGAGTTCTTGATGGCGAGCTTGAAATGCAAGAGCGGCGTTAATCCATGCGCCGCGTGCTCCACGCCTAGGATGGAGAAATCGAGATCAGGCATCGTTGCGCTCCGGAATTCGGGCTCTGGACTCACTCCTCAGCTTCGAGAAATAATTTTCGATCTCGCGCCAGACAGCGTCGCCACCGGAGAGGCCGCGCCAATGCATTCGGATTGTTCCCACCAGCTCGTAACACTTGTCGATCGGGGCGAGAAAATATTCGCGCGCGCCGCCCGCTCGATTGAGCAGCAACGCTTCCACATCGGCCTCCATGGCTCGGAGAACAGGATTCTGCCTAACGAGCGCTTCCCACGAAGTGAGCGGCAGGAGCGATTCGGTCGGGCCGGCCGGGCTGGGATACATCGCCGTCATTTTCCCGGCGGGGGTGCCGTAGAAAAAGAACGCCAGATCGATCGGCAACGCGAGGCTTTCCCATTCGCCATCGGACATCTGAAAATCCGGAAGCGCGTGAGCGTCGCGCGGGATCAATTTAAACTTCCCGCCGACGGCATTTTGAAAGAGGAGCGCGCAAGGATCGCATGAGCACGCCACCTGCCTCGATGTTACATCGAGGAGATGCCGATGAACTGGCGGGAGAACGAGGTTGCAAAGCTCGCAGCGTTCGAGGACCGGCTGCTGCGCTGCCTTGGCGAAACGCCGCAACGCCGCGAACGAAGAAGAACTCACAGCAAACGATTTCGAAACTGCGCCGCCTCAGGCTGGCGGAATATTCGGCATTGCCGGATGGATCGGCTGTCTTTGGGCTGCATTGATCCCCGTCGCATCGCGCGCGTCCTGGTAGTTCTTCCGGCCCGCTTCACGGCCGACCTCTTTAGTCGTTAGGGCCTGCTCTTCGCCCTTCTTCGCGCCCGGGATGTGCGTGGGCGGCGCTTGATAGGTCCTTTCGCTGCGATCGATTTCCTCAGTGCTCATGTTGTCTCCTTCGTTTTTGTTTTACTAGCTGCCAGCTGGCAGCGGACATTCGGTATATTTTGGCGCGGCCGCCACAGTACCATTCGTGCCAGTCACGCTCGCCGGTTCTAAAGGTGTCGCGCCCTCCACCTCCAACGACGTGACATCGGGAGCGGCGGCGTAAAGCGCTTCCTCAATTGAAAATTTCAGGGTGAGGATCGACGAGGGACAACCGTGACAATTCCCAGCCAGCCGGAGTTTCACCGCGCCTTCCCGCGTTACGCCCAGCAAGTCCACACTGCCGCCATGCTCGGCCAGGCGGGGCCCAACTTTCTCCAGCGCGTTCCGCACCCGCGATTCGAGATCGAGCGGATGAAGTCCATGAACCAGGAGCAGACTCGAAACGAGATCGTCGCTTCCCAGCTCATCGATCATCGCCTGTCCCGACGGTCCGTTTTCGTAAATGATTTCCATCAACCGCTCAAGGCCAGCGCCTTGAAGTTCGAGTAATGCTTCCACGAGTTCGCGGGCTTGAGCACGGGGCTTTTCATCGGCTATGGCGTCGACGGCCTTAATCAATTCTTCAATCCGGGCGAGGCGTCCTTGAAATTCCCGGTTGTTGGTTTTTTCCAAGCTGCAGTCTCCTATCTCATTCTCTCGATCGGCGGGGACTCCTATCTCTTAGCGCCTTTGTCGAAATGAAGCAATCACCTCCGATTGCGGGCGGTCTGGCCGACGCCTAGGTTTCGCCAAGGAGTTGCGCGACATGAATGATTTTTTCTTTGCCCGTTCGCAGATGGGAATGTCGTTAGGCTTCCACATCATCTTCGCGGCGGTGGGAATCGGGATGCCGGTGCTGATGACCATCGCGGAGGGATTATATCTCCGGACTGGGCGGCCGGTTTATCTCGAGCTCGCGAAACGTTGGGCGCGCGGCTCGGCCATCCTGTTCGCGGTCGGCGCGGTTTCCGGAACGGTCCTTTCTTTCGAGCTGGGATTGTTGTGGCTCAAATTCATGGAAAAAGCCGGTGCCATTATTGGCATGCCGTTTTCCCTCGAAGGATTTGCCTTTTTCATGGAAGCGATCTTTCTCGGCGTCTTTCTCGCCGGGTGGAACCGGCTTCCGCCGCTCGTCCACTGGTTCTCGGGATTGATGGTGGCCATCGGCGGAATTGCCTCCGGCATTTTCGTGGTGACCGCGAACGCGTGGATGAACACGCCCGCCGGTTTCAAAGTCGTCGATGGCAAGATCACCGATATCGATCCGAT
>JALYIN010000151.1 GCA_030775765.1 Verrucomicrobiota bacterium | reverse complement strand
GGAAGCGGGTCCGCAAGTACGCCAGCGAATCGGCCACCTCGATCATTCACGGCAAGGCCGAGCACGAGGAAACCAAGGCGACCAGCTCGCGCGCCCTCGGTGACGGGAGGGGGCATTATCTCGTCGTGCTTACCCTGACCGACACCGATTACGTTTGCGATTACATCCGCCACGGCGGGAACAAGCAGGCCTTCCTCGATCGGTTTCGCAACGCGCATTCGCCTGGGTTCGATCCCGATCTTCATCTCAAGACGGTCGGGGTGGCGAACCAGACGACGATGTTACGCGGCGAGACGGAAGAAGTGCAGCGGCGTATCCGGCAGGCAATTATCGATCGGGACGGTCCCGAGGGCGCGACGAACAACTTCCGATTCTTCGACACGATCTGCGGGGCGACCCAGGAACGGCAGGATGCGTTGCGCGAATTGCTCGATGTCCGGATGAATTTGCTGCTGGTGGTGGGCGGCTACAACAGTTCGAACACCTCGCACCTGGCTGAAATGGGCGAGGAAAAATTGCCGACTTATTTTGTCCGGAACGCTTCGCGTCTTCTCTCCGAGAGAGAGATTGTGCATTACAACCTGCACGAGCGGCAGGAAGTGGTCGCCAAAAATTGGCTGCCGGATGGCCCGGTCGTGGTCGGCATCACCGCCGGCGCTTCCTGCCCGAACAACCTGATCGAGGAAACACTCGTTCGCCTGTATGAGCTGCGCGGCATTTCGCGGGAACAGCTCGAAGCGGCGGCGTAGTTCCCTTCTGAGCGGCGGACCGTGACCGCCGGAGCGATTTGAATTTCGGCAGTCATAGACCGCCGCTGCAGCGTCCAGCCGCGAAGTCTTTTCAGTATGCGTGCAATCTGGAAAGGCAGTATCAGCTTCGGTCTCGTCAACATTCCGATCGCTCTCTATCCCGCGACGCGAAAAGAGGAACTGAAATTCCGGCTCCTCCGGGCGAAGGACCTGAGCCCGGTGAATTACAAACGGGTCGCGGAGAAGGACGGGAAGGAAGTGCCCTGGGGCGAGATCGTGAAGGGCTACGAATACGAAAAAGGAAAGTTCGTCGTCCTGAACGAAAAGGATTTTCAGCGCGTCGATCTCGAGGCCACCCAGACCGTCGATATTCAGGACTTCGTCGACCTCGACGAGATCGACCCGATGTACTTCTACAAACCGTATTATCTCGAACCGCAGAAAGGCGGCGACAAAGCCTATGTCCTGCTCCGCGAAGCGCTGGCCGAAGGCAGGAAGGTCGGCATCGCGAAAGTCATTATCAAAACACGGCAGTATCTCGCCGGGGTAAAGGCGTTGAAGCACGCGCTCGTCCTCGAACTGATGCATTTCGCCGACGAGCTTTTGGATGCGGAGAAGCTCAATGTTCCGAAGAAGCTCGAAGTGGGAAAACGCGAGAACGAGATGGCCGAGGCCCTGGTTAAGAGCATGAGCTCGAAATGGGACCCCGAGAAGTACAAGGATGATTACCGTGACGCGCTCCTGGAAGTGATCGAGGAGAAGGTGGAATCGGGCGGAAAAGAGATCGAAGAAAAACCGAGAGAGAAGAAGCCGTCGACGAAGGTGATCGATCTCGTCGCCGTGCTCCAGGAAAGCCTCAAGGCGCAGACCGCGGGAAAGAAGAAGAGCGCACCCAAGAAAGCAAAACATCAGGCAAGGAAAGCCGCCTGATCGTCTAGATTTCGCTCAACGCGTCTCCCACCGCGTTGCCCAGGAGTCGCGGGCCAGTTCCGCCAAGTGATTCATCGCTCGCTTCGAGCCGCCGAATCAGGTCAATCACTTCTCGTCGTGCGTAGGGCCCGCCCGCCGCCGCACAGAAATGGGTGCGGCAGCCGAATGGTCGCGAGTTGTAGACAAGACAATCGCCCGTCTGCGCGTCCAGCAACGGGCAGGCGCCTGAAGGATTTACCGGCAAGGCTCTGCGACCGGTCGCGCGCAACGCCTTCGCCGCCAGGAGCGCTTCGCCTTTGGTCAGGTACGGGGTGCGACCCGTCAATTTGAAATGGCAGCACTCTTTCACTCGCATGCAGTTGCGATCGACTGGCCTCGCCGCGAGATCGGCATAGACCTGACGAACTTCGTCGAGCGCCGGATCCATTTTCACAATGAATCCTACACCGCCATGGCATTGCCCGCGATCCACCCGGTCGTCCACGCTGCCTGGAAATTAAATCCGCCGGTGATTCCATCGATGTCGAGCAGCTCCCCGGCGAAATAAAGTCGCGGCGTGATCCGGCTCTCCATGGTTTTGAAATTCACCTCGCGCAGATCGACGCCGCCACAAGTGACAAATTCTTCCTTGTTGAGCGACTTGCCGTTCACTTCGAGTTCGGTCCGACCCAGGAGATGGGCCAGGGCGGTTGCGTCCCCTCGCGAGAGCGTGGTCCAACGCGTTTCCCGGTCTATGCCAGCCGTAAACACCAACTGCTCCCACAAGCGAGCGGGCAGGGAAGCCACAGGCGTGTTCACCACGTGCCGATTGGGATTCGACTGCCGAAATGATTGCAGCTGCGCGCGGATTTCCTCTTCGTTCAGAGCCGGCACCCAATTTATGCTCAAAATAAATTCGTAGTCCATCGCGTGCAGAAGGCGCGCGCCCCATGCCGAAAGGCGCAGGATGGCGGGTCCGCTTACCCCATTGTGAGTGACGAGGAGTGC
>JALYIN010000150.1 GCA_030775765.1 Verrucomicrobiota bacterium | reverse complement strand
GCGGCCTTCTTCGACGGCTTCCGGAATCCCGCCGTGTTTGGTGGCAAGAACGGCCAAACCGGTCGCCATCGCTTCGAGGATCGAATTGGGAATGCCTTCCTGGTTCTGGTCGGGGGGCGTTTCACTTGGATGGAGGAAGCAGTGCGAGCTGGCGTAAAGATCGAACAACTCCTTTTGCGAAAGGAATCCGCGGAAATGGACTTTGTTCACGATCCCCAGCTCTTCTGCCAGTTCTTCGAGGTGGGCTTGCAGCGGCCCCTTACCCGCGATGATTAGTTCGGCGTTCGAGAATTCCTTCTGGAAAATGGCGAAGGCGCAGAGCGAAGTGGCCACGCCTTTTTTTGGAATCAACCGACAGGCCTGCATAAATCGCCACCGGCCATCGGTGGGCGCGTCACGGCGAATGAAAGGAAATTCGTGGAGCGGAACCCCGGTGCGATTGATCCGCAAACGCTCGGGCGGACATCCGAGCGTGAGCAATCGTTCCGCCAGCGACTTCGAACGGGCGAGGACCAGCGGCACCGCCTCGAAAAGATTCTTCAGCTTCGGGCCGTAATCGCGGATGTCCTTTTTCTCGGCGACATCGGCGCCGTGAAACGAGACGACACACGGCTTGTGCCAGCGCTCGATGAACGGCAGCAGGTGAACGCCGGTGTGCCCGAAATAAATATGCATCAAGTCGGCGCCGCGGCGTTCCAGCAGCTTCGAGAGCATTTGGTATTCGCCGCGGTAAAGGATGGCCGGCTTCTGTTTCACCCATTTGAGCCAGCCGTGCCGGAGGGGATTGCTCCGCGGTTTCGGGATCAGCTCGATGTCGCGAAACGGGAAGCGCTCGATGTTCTGGAGCGCCTTGGTCATGACGAACGTGTCGAATTCGTGCAGTGATCGGACCTGCCGGTAGATGTGAAGCATCTCCGGTTTCAGGAAGGTGGTGCAGTAACTTGCTACGACGCGTTTGGTCATGGGACGGGAGAAAGCGCGATTGTCCTAGAGGTCGCGTAACTTGTCCATCAGTTATTCACAAGCCGCGATCTCTGGAATTCTAACGTCGGCATTTTCTTCTGGTATCGTGTTCTCCTCGAAAAGCCAGCGCTCCAGGTGACTTTTCAATTTGTCCAGCCCTTCGGATTTCGCCGCCGAGACGGCGACGGTCTCGATGCTCGGAAAGCGTTTTTGTAAGGCGCGAAGATTCTCGTCCGCGCCCGGCAAGTCCATTTTGTTGGCGATGATATGCCACGGCCGCTGGGAAAGGCGGGGATCGTAAAGGTCGATCTCGCGCCGGAGACTTTGCAGGTCCTCGATCGGATGGCGTCCTTCGCTCCCGGCGATATCGAGGACGAAGAGTAACAACCGGCACCGGGTAATATGGCGGAGAAAATCGTGACCAAGCCCGACGTCGCGATGCGCTCCCTCAATGAGCCCCGGAATGTCCGCGACCGACGCTCGGCGATAGCCATCGAATTCGATCACGCCGACGATGGGATGAAGCGTGGTGAAAGGATAGGAGGCCACCTTCGGGTGCGCCGCGGAGATTTTACCAAGCAAGGTCGATTTGCCCGCGTTCGGATAACCGACGAGCGCTGCGTCCGCCATCGTGTGAAGCTCCAGGAGGAAGCGGCCCTGCTCGCCTTCCTCGCCCTCGGTGTACTGGATCGGCGCGCGATTCTTCGAACTCTTGAAATGAACGTTGCCCTTGCCGCCTTTGCCGCCCTCGCAGAGCACGAACTCTTCGCCGTCGTGGGTGAGATCGGCGATGGGTTTTGGCTCACGAGATCCATCCGTCTCGTCCCGGTAAACCATCGTGCCTATCGGCACCTTCACTACCTTCGGCACCGCGCCGCGGCCGTGCATCTTCTTCCCCATCCCGTGAGCGCCATTCTTCGCCTTGATGATCGGCTCGTAGAACAGGTTTGAGAGGTTATCGACGTGGATGTCGGCCCGAAGAATTACGTCGCCGCCTCGCCCGCCGTCTCCGCCATCCGGGCCGCCTTTCGGCACGTATTTTTCGCGGCGAAAACTGACGCAGCCTCGCCCGCCGTTGCCGGCCTGGCCAAGAACTTTAATGCGATCGACAAACATACGGAGAAATCCGGTGAACGCTCCGGAAGAGCCAGGGTAACGTGCCACTGTCCCATGCTCTTGTCATGCGCTGGGGAGCGCAGGGTGGTTTTTGGAGGGCGTCTGTGTCAGACGCCTCGAAACAGGTGGCGTTTCACAGAAACGCTACAATGACCCGGGTCGGCACCTCAGCAGTCTTTCGTAAAGCGCTTTTGTCTCCAGCGCGATTGCCGGCCAGCCGAATTTTTCTTCCGCGCGCTTCCTCCCGGCGCGGCCGAACTTTTCGCAGAGCGCCGGCTCGGCCATCAATTGATTGATCCGCGCCGCCAGATCGCGCGCGAATTTCTCCGGGTCGCGCGCTTCGAACGGGCTCTCATCCATCTGGTCGAGCGGAACCAGAAAACCGGTTTCGCCATCGACTACCACTTCCTTGATCCCGCCAACGGCCGACGCGACGACCGCCGTCTCACACGCCATCGCCTCCAGATTGATGATCCCAAACGGCTCGTAGATTGACGGACAACAAAAGACCGAGGCGTGGGAGTAAAGTTCGCGCACCGTGGACTTGTCGACCATCTCATCAATCCAGATGACTCCGCCGTGCTCAGCCTGGACCCTGGCGACAGCTTCTTTCATTTCCCGTCCGATCTCCGGCGTGTCCGGCGCGCCCGCGCAGAGCACGATCTGAAACCCCGGGTCCATGTATTGAACGGCGCGGACGAGATGGATGATCCCCTTCTGTCGGGTGATTCGGCCGACAAAAAGCACGAACGGTTTCTGAATCCCGTAGCGGTTCAAAGCCGCAGTCGATTCGGTCTTTCGGTATTCGTCGAGATCGATCCCGTTATAAATCACGTGCAAACGCTCCGGCTTGATGCTGAACAGCTGCTCGACGTCTCTCTTCGTCTGCGCGGAAACCGCGATGACAGCGTCCGCCATTTCCATGGCCGTCTTTTCGACCCAGACTGAAAAGTCGTAGCCGCCGCCGAGTTGCTCGCGTTTCCAGGGACGCAGCGGCTCGAGTGAGTGCGTGGTGATCACGAGCGGCAGGCCGTAATTCATTTTCGCGAGGATGCCGCCGAAATGAGTGTACCAAGTGTGACAGTGAACGAGGTGCGCGTCGATGTTCGTGGTATTGAAGTCGGTGCAACGGCGGACGGCGCCGAAGACGGAGCGCATCGGCTGCGGGCAAGTGAACGTTTCTGCATCCACATCAAAGCCGCGGACCGACAGATTCCTTTTCTCCAATTTCTGATCGCCGAAGCATCGCACTTCGATCGGCATCAGTTTCGCCAGCTCGCGCGACAGGTAATCGACATGGACGCCGGCGCCACCGTAGACGTTTGGGGGATATTCGTTCGTGAGGAAGAGAGCCTTCACTCCGCTTCCTTAATACCGCACCGTCAATCCGACAAATGAGCGCGACTCATTTTTTGACCTTTAACAGCAACACCGGGACATCCACCTGATGGCGGACTTTGTCGGCGGTGCTCCCATGGAGCAAATCGGCGACGAGCCGGTGACCGTGCGTCGTCATGGCGATGAGATCGATCGGTTCGGTCCGCGCCAGCTTGATAATTTCCGTCGCGGGATCGCCCATCGCGAGGACGGCTTTCACCTCGTATCCTTCCGAGCGCAATTCCTCCGAAAGCGCGGCGAGATATCCGCGGTCCTGTTTCATCTCTTCGCTTTCCTGGAGTTGAAAGCGTTCGAAGTTCCGCGCGGCCCAGCCGTCCGCGACGTGGACTAGCATTAGTTTCGCATTGGTCAGCCGGGCCAGGGAGCGGATATGGCGGAGAATCGTTTGATCGGTCTCACGGTTTTCGACCGGGACGAGAATTGTGTTGTACATCGTCTGATTAAGCGGCGAACCAGTTACGGAAAGTCTGGAGGAGAAGCCAGGCATTGAGCAATGCAATGATTGCCGCGACGAACCAGGCCAGCCATTTCACGATCGGGCCGTTGACGAACTCGCCCATCTTCACTTTGTCGCTCGTGAACAGGACGAGCGGGAAAACCGCGAAGCTCAATTGCAGGCTTAGGATCACCTGGCTGAGCACGAGCAGATTCGTCGTCCCCTTCTCGCCGGAGACGATCGTGACCACGACCGCGGGAATAATCGCGATGAGGCGGGTGATGAGGCGGCGCAGCCAGGGGCGAAGACGAATGTTGAGGAAACCTTCCATCACGATCTGGCCGGCGAGTGTGCCGGTGAGGGTGGAGTTTTGACCCGAAGCCAGGAGAGCGATGGCAAAGAGCGCGCTGGCGCCGGTTACGCCCAGAAGCGGCGTGAGTAACTTGTAAGCGTCCTGGATTTCGGCGACGTCGTTGCGCCCTCGCGTATAGAAGGTGGCGGCCGCGACGATGAGAATGGCGGCGTTAATGAAGAGCGCGAACATGAGCGCGACCGTGGAATCAATCGTGGCGAACTTGATCGCCTCGCGTTTGCCGGCGGAGGTCAGTTCGTAGCGGCGCGTCTGCACGATCGAGGAATGGAGGTAGAGATTGTGCGGCATCACGGTGGCGCCGAGAATGCCGATGGCGATGTAAAGCATGCCGGGATCGCTCACGATTTGAGCCGTGGGCAGGAAGCCTTTTGCGATCCCGAGGAAGTGCGGATGCGACGCCACGATCTCCCACGCGAAGCAGCCGCCGATAATGATGATCAGGGTGATGACGAGCGCTTCGATGTAACGGAAGCCCTTGTTCTGTAGGAAGAGGACGAACCGGACGTCGAGCGACGTGATGCAGACCCCGGCGAGGAGCGGAAGACCGAAAAGCAAATTCAGCGCGATGGCGGAGCCGATGACTTCCGCGAGGTCGCACGCCGCGATGGCGATCTCGCAGATGACCCAAAGAAAAAACGAGACCGGCTTGCTGTAGTGATCCCGGCACGCCTGGGCGAGGTCGCGGCCGGTGGCGATGCCGAGCTTTAAAGAAAGCGCCTGGAGCAGGATTGCCATCAGATTGGACATCATGATGACGGTGAGGAGCGAGTAATTGTATTTCGACCCCCCGGCCAGGTCGGTCGCCCAGTTTCCCGGGTCCATGTAGCCGACCGCGACCAGGAACCCCGGTCCGGCAAAGGCGAGCAGCTTGCGGAAGAAACTGGCCGAAGGCGGAACAACGAGGCTGCGATGGACTTCGGAAAGACTCGGCCGCTTTGGCGTGGTGCGCCAACCCGCGGTGGAATGGGACGCCTCGGGGCCGCTGATATTAGGCATGACTAACTTATTTGTCAGTTGCTAACTATTTGTCAAACGACAAATATTTTTATTTTGACCTTAAGCCCGCTCCCGCTACCTTGGCTCCGCCGTGCCGACTTCAAAAAAGACCCGACGGAACTCTTCCGCGGTCGAGGATTACCTCGAAAGGATCCTGGAATTGATCGACTCGAAGGGTTACGCCCGGGTGGTGGACATCGCCACCAGCCTTAAGATCTCGCAGGCCAGCGTGAGTAACATGGTGCAGCGGCTCGATGGCGACGGGCTGCTCAAATACGAAAAATATCGCGGGCTGGTCCTGACCTCGTCCGGGGAAGCCCTTGCGCGCAACATCACCCGCCGCCACCAGCTCCTCACGGATTTTCTGACGTTGCTGCGGCTCGACCAGCAGGTGATCCATCACGACGTGGAAGGGATGGAGCACCATATCAGTCCGCCGACCTTGCGCGCGATCGAGGAGCTCACCGCTCAGCTGAAGCGCCGCCCGGCGTTGCTCGCGAGGCTGAAGTAAACGTCTGGCCTTTTGCTACAAGTGCCCAGGCCGCCGGGATCAGCGATCCTGGCTGCAGCTACCTCTTGTGCGACTTCTTGGGGCCGGAGTGGGAGGACCCTTTCGCTTTTACGGCTTGGGAACGGTGCACCTCGGGAGGCTTTACCCTGGGCTCCGGTGGCGGCGAAGTTACGGGTTGCTCGCGCGCCTGGGCCGCCCCGGCGTTTGCGTTCGACCGCGAAATCTGGAGCGAAGTCGGCATGCTGCTATCAATCGGAAGGTCGTTGTTCTGCCCTTTAGCCTGGGAATGCAAAGTGGCCGCGGAGTTGGATGAGGAGGGCAAATGATAAATCACCTGCGGCCTCGGGCGTGCCACCAGCTTTTTCGTCGAAGGATCAGGGGGCTCGGCAAGGACGGCGCCGGCGAGCGCGAACAACACCGCCGAACCAAGCCAAAACGATCTACAGTTGAACCCGGGGTTTTTCATATGCCCGCGGCAGCGCAGCCGCGTAAAGGGAATATAAGGTACCTCAATCCAGAAT
>JALYIN010000149.1 GCA_030775765.1 Verrucomicrobiota bacterium | reverse complement strand
CGGCCCCTACCCTTTGGCGGTAAGTTTTAGCCCGGACGATTTAGTAGCGTATGCTTCGGTGGATACTGTGGGGATCAAGTCCTACGACGCAAATGCATTCTTGGAGACAGGAAAGATCACCAATTCGGACGGGGCAAGTAAACTGCAGGTGGATTCGGCTGGTAAGTACCTTTTTGCTGCCTACACCAATACCTTTTACAGTTTCGTCGGAACGAAAGTCTATAACACCGGACGAAACCTGCCAGTTCCTTCCCCGAGTCCCACTCCTACCGCAACGGCCACTGCTACCTCGACACCAACTGCAACTGCCACCGCTACCGCTACCGCAACGGCCACTGCCACCTCGACACCTACCGCAACCCCCACCCCCGCGCCAGGTTCCCTTGGAAACATCTCAACCCGCCTGCGAGTAGAAACGGGCGATAATGCTCTAATCGGCGGATTCATTATTACCGGCGCGCAAGCGAAAAAGGTGATCATCCGCGCGATAGGGCCTTCTCTTGCCTCCGTTTTCCCGGGGACGCTCGCCGATCCAATTCTTGAGCTGCACGACTCCTCGGGCAATGTGATTGCAGTCAACGACAATTGGCGGAGCGATCAGGAAGCGGAAATCAAGGCGACGCTCCCGCCGAAGAACGACCTGGAGTCGGCTATCGTACGAACATTGCCCGCAAACGGATCAAACTACACAGCCGTCGTGCGCGGGGTGAACAACGGCACGGGAGTTGGCCTGATCGAGGTCTATGATCTTGATGAGAAGGCTGATTCCAGGCTGGCAAATATTTCGACGCGTGGACTTGTCCAGACGGGCGACAACGTAATGATCGCCGGAACAATCGTCGTGGGCCAGTTGCCACAGAAGGTGCTCATTCGAGCGATTGGCCCTTCATTGAACCTGCCAGGCAAACTGGCGAATCCGAGTCTTGAATTGAGGGATGAGAATGGTGTGCTGGTGCATGCGAATGATAACTGGAGAAGCGACCAGGAAGCCGAAATCATGGCAACGACGATTCCTCCCGCCAACGACCTGGAAGCCGCACTCATTCACACGTTGCCTTCTAATGGCGCGCCTCACACTGCGATCGTGCACGGCGTCGGCGGAACCACTGGCGTGGCCGTAGTGGAAGTTTACGCCCTTCCGTGATCAGCCGCGCGAGCAGGGCCACGTTCTACCCTCCTAGTATTCCTGAGAGCAAGATGGATCGCGTCTAACAGTCGACATCTATTTGCGCAGCCGTTGCCTGACGTCGTCCAGGAGCGGTCTGGGGATGCATGTAGTCCGGACGTGATTAGCGCACCTAATCGCGGCGCACGCGAAAGTAGGAAGGAAACCGCGGCAATCCTTTGGCAGTTAATTTCTGGAAGCGATAGGTGATAACCGTTCCCAGCGGTGGCGGCGATTCCCGGTCGGCGTCGGTCAAGCCGGTCCCGATCGAGAATTCCCGACCGTCCTCCGTCCGGACGCGGAGTGCTCCGAGTTTGCCCGCGAATTTTCCTTTCCCCGGTTCGTGCGCGATGACGGTCGCTTCCGCATCGTCGTAAGGCTTGACCTTGAGCAAGGTGGGCGAGCGCCTTGCTTCGTAGGCCGAGTCCGGCTGGCGCAACATCAATCCTTCACCGCCTTCGCGGACGACGCGATCGCGCTCGGCGAGAAGTTGGGCCGCGCCCTGACAGCGTTCTTGCGCCACGACTTTGACGAAGCGGTTTCCTTCCGAGACGGTCACGCGCAGGAATTGCATGCGCTGTTCGAAAGTGCCTTTCGTCTCCGGGGCATCGAACACCATATAGCGGACACGGTTCCAGCGGTCATCCGGGTTCTCTGAACGGACGATGCTCATGGTTTCTTCAAACTTCCCATGGCCAATCCATAACTCTCCGTCCAAGGCGATGTCGCGCGGCAACTCGGCGAGAAAATAATCCGGCGCGTGAATAAGATTGCCTTTCCGGGTCCATAGCTTTTGGCCGTCCCACCAGGCTCGGAGGCCGTCATATTTCTCACTCATCCACCAGCCGGTGGGATCGATGGACTTGTTCCAGACATTCGCGAGGAGCAGATGGGGCGTTTGGTTTCCGTCGTGGGAGTGGCGGCCGCAGGATCTTTCTCCTTCGCCGCGAGGTTGCTGCCGGCGAGGAAGAAACCAGCCGCCAATGCAAACACTATCGTTCTGTGTCCGGGGGGGACCTTCATGCCTGAGAGCCTGGGCAATGCGGATTCGGTCTGTCAAGTTTTCCCTCGCTGTGCGCTTAGTGGGCAACTCAACAAGCATCGCGGCCGACACGGCCGCCGCTACAGCATCACGGGGATTATCACGGTTGTCGCCAGATCGCGGCGCATATCGGCCTTCATAGCTTCGGCAGTTCTAAACCATAGATTCGTAGAGAGTCGTTGCTCATTCCTATGCCGATCTCAAAAGGAGAGTGCGCGACGCAGTCACGAAATCTAACGTTGCCCTGAAAATGATCGCGCACCTAATCGACGGCACTTACGAGCTCTTCCGTCATTTCTACGGGCTGCGCCGGTTCAACAAAGGCAAGGACCGTCCCTATGGCGCCGTTGTCGGAGTTCTCCAAACCGTGCTCCAGATGATCGAGAACGGTGACGGCGTAAAAGGCTCCGCCTCACGCGGTCCCACGTATGTCGGCGTCGCCACCGACCACGTGATTGAGTCATTTCGCAATCGGCTTTGGGCGGGCTACAAAACTGGCACAGGTATCGAGCGCGCCTTGCTCGCGCAGTTCCATCCGCTCGAGGAGGCGCTGGTGGCGATGGGTGTTGTGGTGTGGCCGATGATCGAGCTGGAAGCCGATGATGCGCTCGCATCCGCAGCGCACATCGCGTCCAAGGACAAGCGAGTGGAGAAGGTTGCCATCTGGACGCCCGACAAGGATCTGGCGCAATGTGTGCGGGAAGCGCGCGTGGTGCAGATCGATGGCCGGCGGAAAATCATTCGCGATGCCGCCGGGGTCCGCGAAAAGTTCGGCGTCGATCCGCCGCTCATTCCAGATCTGCTCGCGCTCGTGGGCGATGCGGCTGACGGCTACCCCGGCATCCCCGGGATCGGCGCCAAGACCGCCGCCCAGCTTTTGAACAACTACGGCCCGATCAAAAATTTTCCGCCGGACATTCTCGGCGAGCAGCGCGATCTCGCGTTGCTCTTCAAGAATCTCGCGACGCTGCGCACCGATGCACCGCTCTTTAAGAAGATTGAGACGCTGCGCTGGCGCGGTGCGACGCCGGCGTTCGCGGCGTGGGCGGAGCGGATGGAGGCGCCGCGACTGCTCGAGCGTTGCGAGAAGGCTGCGGGCCGGTGACGGTTTTGTTTTGGCTAGAGCCGCTGCTGCACTGCGGCGGCTTCAGCTTCAGCAATCTTTCTGAAGCGTGTCAGAAGCGCTGAGGTAAATTTCGGGTTCGTTACCATTGCCAGGGTGTAGCGCAACTCGCGCTCGCGCAGCGGCCGGTAGACAATGCCGCTGGGCAGCGGCCGCTTCGCCAACTTGGGGATCAGAGTTAAGCCGCGCGTCGCGGCAATCACGCTAAAGAGATTGTCCAGGCTGTCGGCCAGTTCGCCGAACGAGGCTGAAAAACCTGCGCCCCGGCAGATGCGGCGCATCCATTTCAGATGGTCGTCGGTGCCGGCGAGTTGAAGCCCGATGAATGTTTCTTCCGCCAGGTCGAGCAGGGATACCGTTTTGCGCGTGGCGAGTTTGTGCTGGTCGTCGAGCACGACTCCGAGTTCGCATCGCACCAGCGACTTCACGCTGAACTGGGTTCGCTGCGCTTCGTCGAGAACATCCAGCGGCATGAAGCCAACGTGAATCTCGCCGGACGACAGCTTCGCGAGCTGATTGCGCGCACCGATATCGTGGACCACGGCGTTGATCGCAGGATTGGCGGCGTGGAAGTTCCGCAGCGCTGCGGGCAACAATGCGAAGGTCACCGGCGCGATGGTGCCAATCCGGAGCTCGCCGGCTTTTCCCTGCGCGGCATCGAGAGCACGTTGGCTGGCGGCTTTGACGTCCGCGAGGATGTCTCTCGCATCGGACGCGAAGACATGGCCGGCGTCGGTCAGCGCGACCCGGCCAGCGGTCCGGGTGAAGAGTGCAAAGCCGAGCTCTTTTTCCAAGTCGCGGACTTGGGCGCTGAGCGAAGGCTGCGCGAGATGCAGCTTCGCGGCCGCGCGGCTGAAGTTTAATTCGTCTGCCACAGCGACGAAGTAGCGAAGGTGGCGCAGTTCCATCGTGGCGAAGAGACCATAGGCATAACCTATCGCGGCTAGCCAAACAAAGTATTTCCCGGAACGCCCCGCACGACCGCAAGTTCTGTCATGCCTACGAACAGGCAAACGAGCAGATTGGAATATCCCGTCCACGTAAAGCTACGCGATGGGACGACTGCGATCATGCGCCCCGTCGCGCCAGCCGATCGGGCGAAGCTGGTGGCGGGACTCCAGCGATTGTCGCGCGAGAGCCGGGTCGCCCGGTTCTTCTATGCCAAGGCGGAATTGACGCCGGCGGAACTCAAGCAGTTTACCGAGCGCAATCCGGACCGGCACATCGCGCTTGGGCTGGCGATCGCGGACGATGCAGACCACGAGCTCGACGCCGTTGGGATCGCCCACTGTTTTCGAGACGGACCCGGGTCATCCACCGGCGAGGTGGCGTTCGCCGTCATTGACGAGTGGCAACATCTTGGAATCGGAACGGCTCTCATTCAACAACTGGCGTGGCATTGCTGGGAGTGCGGGATCAGGTCGTGGAGGGCGACGTCCCTGCGGGCAAATCTGGCGCCACTAAAAGTTCTGGCGCGGGTGGCAGACGGACTCCTCAGGCCAGAAATTGTGGCCGGTGGACTCACGGTAAAGTTTCGTCTCCGTGAGCCGGATCCTAATGCCTTGCGCTCACACCGGGCAATCGCGCCGGACGAGATATCAAACCTCACTCTTTGACGGCGCGGATTCGCTGATGTCCCGCTGCAACTGGGCGATGGCTTCGGCGGTGTCCACGGAAGGTGCGATGGTTATGACCACACTTTTGCTGACCGGGGTGTTACTGCGGTCGGCCGTGTTGTTGATCGCCACGAGCACGTTCGCCTCCGGGAAATAGGTCGCGGTGCAGCCACGCGGAATGTTGTAGGGGGCGACCATGAAATGTTTCGCGACGCGGGTCTCGCCTTTGTAATGACTCGTTAGGTCGACGAATTGCCCTTGCTGAAGGCCGCTCGCTTTCACGTCCTCAGCGTTCATGAAAACAACGCGGCGGCCGTTGTAAACGCCGCGGTAGCGATCGTTCAAGCCGTAGATGGTGGTGTTAAACTGGTCGTGGCTGCGCACGGTCATCATCAGGTATTGGTCTGGCTGCAGATCATGCGGCTCGATCTCGGAGATGATGAATCTGGCTTTGCCGATGCCGTTATTAAATTTTCTTTTATCGCGCGCTTCATTCGGAAGGTAGAACACGTCCTCGAGAATCCGTTCGTTGAAGCTCTCGAAGCCGTCGATGACGTGCTCGATGTGATCGCGGATGCGATCGTAGTTCGCCACGAGTCCTTTCCAATCCACCGTCGTGTCCGTGCCGAGGGTTGCCGTGGCTAGCCGGCCGATGATCGCCGGTTCGCTCAGGAGATGTTCGCTCGCCGGCTGGAGATGGCCGCGCGAAGGATTGATAATGCCCATCGAATCTTCCACCGTCACGAATTGGTCGCCCGTTTCCTGGCGATCGATCTCGGAACGGCCCAGGCAGGGCAGAATGAGCGCGATCTCGCCGGTGATGAGATGAGAGCGATTGAGCTTGGTCGAAATGTGCGCGGTGACGCGACAATTCTGGAGGGCCTTGGCGGTATATTCCGTGTCCGGCGTCGCGGAGAGAAAATTCCCGCCGAGCGCGAGGAAGAACCGGATCTTCCCTTCCCGCATCGCCTTGATCGTCTCGACTGAATCGGTTCCATGCTCCATCGGAGGCGGAAAGGAGAACTCCTTCCCCAGCTTCGCCATGAAAGTGTCGTTCATCCGTTCCCAGATCCCCATGGTGCGATCGCCTTGCACATTGGAATGCCCGCGAATCGGGCAAGGTCCGGCGCCCGGCCGGCCGATGTGACCGCCGAGCAGGAGAAAATTCATGACCTCCTGGATGGTAGCGACCGCATTCTTATGCTGAGTCAGACCCATCGCCCAGCAACAGATGATGCGTTTGCACTTCATCGCGATGTCGGCCGCGGCGCGAATTTGTTCGCGCGTTAGCCCGCTCCCGCGCAGGATTACCTCCCAGGGCGTGGCGCGAAGATGTTTGAGAAACGCTTCGCTGCCGTCGGTGAAGTTCGCGATAAACTCGCGATCGAAAACGGAGCCGGGCCGCTTCTCTTCCTCGGCGAGCATCTCCTTCATGATTCCGCGCAACGCCGCCATGTCGCCGTTGGGGCGGACCGGGAGCCAGAGATCGCTGAGCGGCGTGCCGATATCGAAAAGCATCTTGATCGGAAACTTCAGGACGTTGCGGTACTCCTGCGGATTTGGATTCACGACCTGCATCAGCCCCGGTTCTGGCATCGGATTGAGCGCGACGATTTTGGCGCCGTTGTGTTTCGCGCGCTCGAGCACGGTCATCATGCGCGGATGATTCGTGCCCGGATTTTGACCCAGGATGAAAATGCCGTCCGCGTGCTCGAAGTCTTCCAGCGTCACGCAGCCTTTGCCGATGCCGATCGCTTCGTTGAGCGCGGCGCCGCTCGATTCATGACACATGTTCGAACAATCCGGCAGGTTGTTCGTGCCGAATTGCCGCGCAAAAAGCTGGTATAAAAAGGCGGCCTCATTACTGGCGCGGCCGCTGGTATAGAACGCCGCGGCATTCGGCGCCGGCAACGCATTCAGCTCGCGCGCCATGAGCTGGAAAGCATCATCCCAGGTTATCGGTTCGTAATGGCTGGCGCCTGCCTGTTTCACCATGGGGTGAATCAACCGGCCTTGCAGCTCCAGCCAGTAGTCGCTCTGCTTTCCCAGATCGGCGATGGAATGTTCCCGAAAGAATTCCGGGCCGATGTGCTTCCGCGTTGCCTCGCTGCTCAACGCCTTCACCCCATTCTCGCAGAACTCGAACACGTGCCGGTGTTCGTCGGGACTCGGCCACGCGCAGCTCTGGCAATCAAACCCATCCTTCTTGTTCACCTTCATCCACGTGCCGATGCCGCGCGTGAAACCCGTCTCGCGCATCGTGAACCTGATGCTTTCTGTCAGCGCCTTCATTCCCGCCGCGACGCGATGTGGCTCCCGGAAGGCAGGGGCTTTGTTTTCCAAAGGCGGTTGAGCGCCGGGAGTCGGCGCGAGATTATCGCGATGCGCATCAACCGCCGGTCCGCTCTCGGGCGCGCCGCCGCCAATATTCCCCGGCTTTTGCGCTATCGTGTCGAGGTGCGGCTCGTGCGAGGAGACATCCATTGCTCACGAACTCCCGATCCAGATCCCAACCAGGAACACCAGCACCCCGCCGACGATCACTTGAAAGGCCGCGCGCAAAAACGGTGTATCCATGTAGCGGTTTCGAATCCAGCTGATCAGCAGGAGCTCAATGGCTACGACGACGACGGCCGCGGCGGTAGCAGTTCGAAAATTTGAAAGCAAATATGGCAATGTGTGACCAATTCCCCCAGCCGTGGTCATCAACCCGCATACGAGTCCACGAAGCAAAGGCTTGCCGCGCCCGGTCAGGCTGCCGTCGTCGGAAACTCCTTCGGCGAATCCCATGGAAATGCCCGCGCCCAAACTGGCGGCGAGACCCACGACGAAAGCATCATGACTGTTTTGCGTGGCAAAGGCGGCGGCAAAAACCGGAGCGAGGGTTGAAACCGAACCATCCATCAATCCTGTCAGTCCCGGCTGGACAATTTGGAGGATGAACAGGCGGCGCTGCGCTTTCTCCTCGTCCACTCGAGCTTGCGGAGTAAGATGCTCTTGTTGGAGATTGTCGGCCAGGGTGACATGCTTTCGCTCTGCCTCCGCCAGGTCTCCGAGGAGCTTTCGCGTGGACGCATCGCTGACTTTGCTCGCAGCGCGCTCATAGAAATGAGTGGTTTCTGTCTCCATTGACTCCGCGTGACGCCGAACCGCTTTGATCCCCAGCGGTCGGATCATCCAGACGGGCTTCCGGTTGACGAACCCTCTCACGTCCTCGCGACGGATCAGCGGGATGTGTTCGCCGAAACGGCGGCGATATTCCTCGATCAGGACGCGGCGATGCTCGTTCTCTTCCGCCTCCATCTCCGTAAAGATTTGAGCGGTGGCCGGGTAATCGGCCTTCAACCCCGCGGCGAAGTCCGCGTAAATCCGGGCGTCGGTCTCCTCGGAACAAATGGCCAGCGCCAGGATTTCCTGTTCCGAAAGGTCTTTAAAGTTTCTGGCCATGGTTGTCTTCCGATCCTCAACGGGCGCTGCGCGCTTTGAAAAGATAAAACAGAAAGGCGAGCGAAGGAAGCAGCACAATTGCGCCGAGACAAAGCGCGATGGTTAGCAGTCGGAGGGTCGCGACCGGCGCCGCGGAGTTAAGGAGGGTGACATCCGGTACCACGAGATTCGGATACTGCGCCAGGCTCCAGCCGGCCAGGATGAGAGTGACCTCGGAGATGGCCGTGAGGCGTGCGATCTGAAATTGGCGCGACCACAAGCTCAGCAGTGCCACCGCGGCGCAGCAAGTTGTCGCACCCATCAGCAGCAATCCCCACCCGCTCGTCAGGCCTCCAAAAATTTCCGGGGCGCCCGACCTTGCGGTAAGGAAGACGCCGATTGCGACCGGCACCAGAGCCACGCCCGACCAGAGGGCGCGCAAGCGGAAATCATTTTGCACTTCAGGGTCGAGCTCAGGATCGAGGGTGAGATAGACAGCGGCAAGAAATCCGCAGAGCAAAAGGGCAAACAAACCGCAAACCAACGCGAATGGTGTCAGCCAGCCCACAAAGAAACCAGTGCTGACGACACCATCCACGACTCGGATCTGTCCTGTCGCAAGCGCGCCGAGGGTGACTCCCTGGACGAAGGGCGTGAAGAAACTCGCCGCACCGAACATCGTGCTCCAACCCCGCTGGACCTTGTGCACCCTGGTGTCGTATTTGCCGAAAATGAAAGCGGAGCCGCGCAGGATGATTCCGATGAGCATCAGCGTCACGGGAATGTGGAGCGCGGTCATGATGGCCGCGAAAGCAGAAGGAAATGCGGTGAAGAGAATAACGACTACGAGAATGAGCCAGACGTGATCAGCTTCCCAGATGGGACCGAGCGCCTTGGAGATTTGTTTTCGTTGGGCGGTCGCGCGCGGTCCGGTCGCCAGCAAAGTCCACATGCCGCCACCGAAATCCGCGCCGGCCGTGACCGCGTAGAAAATGAGCGCCAGCAAAAGGAAGGCGGCGATGATGTGCTCCGCGTTGTTCATTTGATCGACGGATCGGGAGTTAGCTCCGGTTCCCTTATGAATTCTCTCCGCAAGAGATAGACAAGAACGGCGGAGAGAAAGAGGTAGATGACGGTGAAGAGAGTGAACGGAATCGCAATCCCCGGCATGGGCGTGACCGCTTCTTCCGTGCGCATCAGGTTGTAAATGATCCAGGGCTGGCGGCCCAGTTCCGTCACCATCCATCCGGCTTCGATCGCGAGGAAGCCGAGCGGTCCGGCGGCGACCATCGCGCGCAGGAACCATTTGCCGTCGGGGACATGACGATGCCTCCACCAGAGGAAGCCAGCCGCAAACGACAGGAAAATCATCGCGAATCCGGAAAGGACCATGATGTCGAACGACCAATGGACGAGGCGCACATTCGGCCAATCCTTTCTCGGGAATTCTTCCAGGCCGGTGACCTTCGCGCTCGCGTCGCGCGTCACGAGAAGACTGAGGCCATTCGGGATTGTGATCGCGTATTTGGTCTTGCGCGCGTCGTCGTTTGGAATGCCACCGATCAGAATGGGTGCGCCGGGTTGCGTCTGGTAATTCGCTTCCATGGCGGCCAGCTTCGCCGGTTGCAGGCGCGCGACGGTCCGCGCACTGAGATCGCCGCTCCAGAGCTGCAACGGTGCGCTGAGACAGGCCATGACTAGCGCAATGGCGAAGGCGCTGCGATGAAATTCATCGCGCCTGTTCCGGAGCAGAAAAAAAGCGTGGACCGCGGCCACCGCGAAACCGGTCCCGATGAAAGCAGCGAGCGTCATGTGCACGACTTCGTGAAAACTTCCCGGGTTCAACATCGCCGCCATCGGATCGATAT
>JALYIN010000148.1 GCA_030775765.1 Verrucomicrobiota bacterium | reverse complement strand
GAGCGCGGCTTGCCCTACTTCGTCGGCGTGTGGCCGTAGCTCAGCACCCGGCCAATTTTTCACGACTCCCCGTCTTCCGCCAGACCATCGCGAAGCCGAACGTGCCGCACTCCTCCTTCCCATTTTCCCTGTGGCAAAACCGGTGCCGGCCGATTTCCATCGCGTCGTAATCTTTGATTGGATAAACCTGCAGGCTCCCTGGTTCGAGGTCTCGCCGGACATTGGGCATGCTGGCAAACATGTTCTTAAAGTCCTCGGCGTTCTGCGCGTAATTCGAGAGCCTGCCACTATCGTGATAGAATTCCAGGTCCCCGCTGAAGAGCGACATTACCCGCGCGACGTCGTGCTGGTTGAAGGCGCCGAAAATCTCGCCGTCCAAGCGCGCGATCGTTTCGAACAATTCGGTTTGCGCTTTATCGGGCGCTTCGGCAGCGCGTGACAGGATCGGGAGGACCCCCAGGACGATGGCGAGGGCAAGCATTCGGTTGATCCTGCGAGATCGAACAAAATTCGCAGGTGCCGCAAGGGCCTCTCTTCCTCAGGAAATGCGCTCGGCGGGCACAGGAACTTCTGCCATCATGTCCGCATGCGGGTCTTGATCGCGGACGACCAGAAAAGTGTCGGCACGTCATTGGCGGAGATGGTGCGCCTTTGTCAGCACGAAGTCGTGGAAATCGTCGGCTCTGGCCTGGAGGCGATCCAGGCCTACGGGCGCCATCATCCGGACGTGGTGCTGATGGATTATCAAATGCCCAAACTCAATGGCGCCACCGCCTGCCGGAATATAATGGCCAAATATCCAGGGGCCCGCGTCATCCTGGTATCGGGGATACAGCGCGATGTCGGCCAATCCGGTGCCCTCGCCGTCTTGGTAAAACCGGTAAAGCTCGATACGCTTTATGGTGTGCTCTACGACGCCGTCCAGCCGCGCTCCTCAGCCTAACGACTCCTGGCCCTCGTATTTCTGCGGGAGCGGATGCCGGGCGCTCTCGTGTTGCCAATAAACATTTACAATCCACCAGCGCGAGCCGTCGTGGAATAATTGAAAGCTGTTGATGCCCCGCATGAACGGTTCTGGATCGTCCTTGCGGTAGCGCGATTCATACGTACTCCAGACGTGCGCGATCTGTCCGAACTGCTCCGTCCGGCGCGCCACCTCCGTTTCGTAGAATCCCTTCTCGGCGAACAATGGTTCGACTCGCTCAATGTATGCCTCCACGTCCAGAATGAGAGGCGCAAGATCGACATCGTTCCTTCCAGGAACAGTCGCTGTGGGAATCAAACGCGCACCCGGAAGGAACAACGAACGTTCCCGATCCCAATCGCGCTTCTTTCCCGCAGGGCCTGAGATCGTGTCGTAGGAAGCTTTGATGATCGCGTCGATCGAAGGAACGTCGTCGGGATATGCCACGCTGCCGGACTATTGGCCGATGTATCCCCAGCTTCAAGGACCGGCGTTTGTGCCGCCGCCTTAATCAGGAGGCGATTGAAATCGCTTCTTCGTGTTGCACGACGCCCCAAGCTCGCGCAACTACACGATCCAGCCTTTGCCCTGGTATTCCATGTAGGTTGCGGTCGTCTGGGCGATCTCGCGACCGAAGTAGCGCTCGACTACTCGCAATGCGAGATCGGTCCCCGAGGTGAGCCCGCCCGCGGTCGAAATTTTTTCGCCCTCGACGAATCGCACTCCGCGTTTCACCTGAATGTCGGGGTATTCCTCTTGCAGCTTATCGAGGTATTCGTGGTGCGTCGTCGCAGCTTTTCCTGAAAGCAGACCCGCCATCGCTAGCTTGAACGCTCCCGTGCACACGGACATCGTGACATCCGCGGTCAGCGCAATTTTTCGGAGCCACTCGATCAACGCCTCGGAACCCTGCTGCGCCGGTATCACAACAACCTTGGTTTCCGGAACGTTGGCGAACGTGTAGTTCGGCATAAGTTTCAAACCTCCCGACGTCACGATTTCGCTTTTGTCGGAAACGGTGAACAGATCAAACGGCATCATGTGGGTGGCGTGGTCGCTCCCGAGAATGACGCTCGAGAAAACGCCCCACGGTCCGGAGAAGTCGATCACGTTAACGCCTTCCGAAATCACGAGCGCCACCGGGATGCGGCCGCTAGCTGGAGGCGTAAGCTTGGATTTCTCCGTCGCCACGCCTTTCACGTCGGAGGTATTCGATTCGTTAGGCGCCGAGAAGGCGCCGGTGGCAGGAAGAGTGGCGGCAGCGGCGCCCAGGGTTGCAGCTGCAGTGAGGAATCGTCGTTTATTCATATGGTTGTTTTGGTTGGTTCAGTGTAGGCCGCTGCATTCGTTAGGTTGCTGGAAGTGATGTCGAAGTCCGGATTCCGGTTCGCTTATGCACGCCGAAGCTGCGGCGAAACTTGCTGGGGGTGACGCGAAAGCGCCGTGTAAAAGCACGCCGAAAGGAGTCCGCGCCGCTGAAGCCGACGGACTCAGCGACGTTGTCGATGGAAGGCTCACCGGCGGAAAGGCGGCGCCGGGCTTCGTTGAGTCGGAGCGTCGCGACGAACATCGCGGGCGACGAGCCTAAATGTTCCTTGAAGCGCCGGAAGAATTGGCGCGGCGAAAGCGAAGCGCGCCGCGCCAGAGTTTCCACCGACATCTCGGCATTTGGATTGTTCGTCATCCAGGCGACCAGTTCCGCGAATCGATCGCTAGCGCTCGCCTGAAACCGGAGCGGCTCGGAGTATTGCTCCTGCCCTCCGGAACGTTTCAGGTAGACGACCATCTCGCGCGCCGCCGCCAGTGCCACCTTCGACCCGAAATCTTCCTCAATCAGCGCCAGGGCGAGATCGATCCCAGCGGTCACGCCGGCCGATGTGTAGAATTGGCCTTCTTTCACGAACAAAGCGTTCGGTTTCATCTTCACCGCCGGAAAGCGGCGCGCGACGTCCGCGGCGAAGCGCCAATGGGTGGTGACGTGGCGCCCGTCGAGCAAACCGGTCGCCGCTAGTCCGTAGATGCCGGTGCAAACCGAAGCGACGCGCCTGGTCGTCTTCGCTCTCGCGGTAATCCAGTCAGCCACCCTGCGATTAACGTGCGGCAATCGCAGGCCAGAGCCCCCGGGAACAATGAGCGTGTCGAGCTTCGGGGCCGCTTCCAGCGTCGTGGCCGGCTGGAAGACCAGGCCCGACTCCGTGGCAAACGGACGTTTCGTTAGGCCAATGATCACTACCTCGTAACAGCGCTCAGGCTTTCCTTT
>JALYIN010000147.1 GCA_030775765.1 Verrucomicrobiota bacterium | reverse complement strand
TGGAAATGCTGCGCTCGCTGGAGACGGCATCGGCCGGCGAACTGCTTCAGCAATGGCCCGACGGGCGAATCAAATTACTGCTTGTCCAGCGACTCCTGCGCTTCCGTCGCGAGCATCCACTGTTGTTTCAACACGGAACGTATTCGCCGCTCACGGTCACCGGCACATTCGCGGAAAATTGTGTCGCATTCGCGCGGGAACATGAAGGGAACTGGATCGCCGTCGTTGTGCCGCGACTCTCATCGCGCGTCGGTTTTCCGCCGATTGGGGAGAAGTGGCAGGATACCGCGGTCGAGTTGCCGGGGTCGTTGGCGCGCGAAGGCGCGCAGGAGTTGTTTACCCGTCGCGAGCTTCGAGACGAGAATGGCGCCATGAAATTATCCGAGGCGATGGCGATCCTCCCGTTCGCCGTCTGTACGAACGCAGCGACGTAAAACAGGCTTGAAAGCCCATGTTACCGGATCAGGGCCGTCACCCACCCTGCAAACTTGCCGGCATTCGCAACGAAGTCGTGGCCGAGATCAGCGAACGATATCTGCGACGAAGCGAGCACTAGCATCACGCTGAGCAACGCCAAATTCATCAGGTAGATCACAACCAGCGAGAAGAACGTGCCGTTATCGGTCAGGTCGGTTTGTTTCTTCGGGATCATCCAGCAGGTGAATGTGAAATGGAATGCCCAGGTCGCACCGATCAACGCGTAGAGCAGCCGCCCATACGGCTGGACGTTGAAGAACAATCCAAGAATGCCGTAGGCGGCAATGACGATGAGGCTGTATAGCGGGAAAAAATACGGCGCGAGCGCGATCCAGAAATTGTTCCGGTCCGTGACGATGTGGCCGCCGTCCCGGCCAACCCGGAATCGGCTGACCCGCCCGCCCATGAGCAGGACCCACAGCGCGTGGGTTAGTTCGTGGCCAAAGACGTAGACCAGCATCGGCCGCGGCAAACCGAAAAATGCGATCAGCCACAGGACCGCGCCTAACGAAAAGAACCAGAATTCTTCCGCGGCCCACAGGCGTTGTGTCACCGTCGCGCGCGCGAAGACCGTGAAAAACGTCTGGGTGAGGATTGCGCACAACGGCAGGAGAAAAATCGCGATGACGAATTTCAGCCAGCGCGTGGGAATCGTCCACGCGTCCGCCGCGGGGCGACGCCCGATCGCGGGCGCGGACACCTTGACCCGGCCACCGCGCCGGCGCCCGTGATGAAGTGTGCTCTTTCGTTTCTTCTTCGCCGCCAAGTTATCCGCAGATTACGCAGATTGACGCAGATGAAAGAAGGAAATCACCGACGGCGCGGTGCGAGTCTACGCGCGTCCCATATAAGCGCCCGTGCGCGTATCGATCTTCACGACTTCGCCTTCCTGAATGAAGAGCGGAACGTTAACAGTCTTGCCGGTCTCCAGAATCGCCTGCTTCGTGACATTCGATGCCGTATCGCCGCGAAGGCCCTCCGGCGATTCGACAACCTTTAACTGCACCGACGATGGCAACTCGACCTGGACCGCTTTGCCCTCGGCGTACAGCACCTGCACCTGCAAATTCTCGACGAGATAATCCTTCGCCTCCCCGAGCAGATTATCCTGCAACGTCACCGTGTCGTAGGTCTCCGGGTCCATGAAATGGTATCCGTTGCCGTCCTTGTAACTGAACTCGATCGTCGCGCGGTTGATATCGACCAGCTCTACTTTGTCCGTCGAACCGAAGCGGACATCGGCGCTCTTGCCGGTGCTGATGTAGCGAATGATCGCCTGCACGAACGCGCGCAGGTTTCCCGGCGTCCGGTGATTGACTTCGAGGACAATGGCGGTGTTGCCATTGTATTTTATCGCCATTCCTTTTCGGAGATCGTTCGCAGCGGGCATAAAGCAGGTAAGAGGTTGAGCGGTTGAGAGGACAGGACGATGGCGCGTAACCTTGAACTTCTCAACCCCTCAACCTTTCAAGTTGCTTACAGCAACTTCAACTTCGTCAGGTCCTGGGAGTCGACGATGCCGACCGGGGCCTGATTGTCGTCGACGACGACGAGGTCGTCGATGCGGTGACGCTCCAAGAGGTTCAGGACTTCCACCGCCAGTTTGTCCTGGTGGACGGTGACGGGGTTCAGCGTCATGAGGTCGCCGACCAGGCGGTCGGCGATCTTCTGATCGGATTGAAAATGGCGGACGAAATCGCCGTGGGTGAAAATTCCGAGAAGCTGGCCTTCTTCATCAGCGACCACGGCGGCGCCGGCGCGGACGTCGGTCATGGTCTTGAGAACGACGCGGATGGGAGCGTCGGGCGCGACCATGGCCAGCGCGTGACGCGGCCGCATGATCTGGTGGACGCGCAAAAGCAGGCTGCGGCCGATCATGCCGGCGGGATGGAAGCGGGCGAAATCTTCCTTCTGAAAGCCGCGCGCTTCCAGCAGCACCATTGCGAGGGCATCGCCGAGGGCGAGCATGACGGTCGTGCTCGAAGTCGGCGCGAGATTTAGGGGACAGGCTTCCTGCTCGATATTGACGTCGAGAACAACGTGCGCGTTTTGGGCGAGGCTCGAGTTCATGTCGCCGCAAATCGCGATGATCTGCACCTGGAACCGGGCGATCGCTGGGAGCACGCGCAACAGCTCTTCGGTTTCGCCACTCGCGCTGAAGGCCAGGACGACATCGCCGTCCGCGACCATGCCGAGGTCGCCGTGCAAGGCATCCAGCGAATCGAGCACTACGGCGGGCGAGCCCGTGCTCGTGAGCGTGGAAGCAATCTTGCGCCCGATGTGCCCGGACTTCCCGACGCCAAGAACGACAACTTTGCCGCGCGCTTCCAGGCTCTCCTTGATCAGGGTGACCGCGCGGGAAAAGTTTTCATCCAGTCGCTCGCGCAACCGCTGAAGTTCAAAAATTTCGATGTCGAGAACGCGGCGGGCTTTTTCCAGGTAATCCATCGCGTCCTGATTGTGCGCCGGAGCCGTGGGGCGGGCAAGGATTCCCGAAACCAATCCAGGAATTTAGTGGTTCAATCGCCTGGTGAACGCAGAGTACTTGCTTTCCGCGCGGAGACCTGATTCAACTGACAGTTCATCGTTCGGCCTTAACCTATGAAAACCAGCCTGCTCGTTCTTTGCCTCATTGCCACTGCCGCCAGCTCCGTTCTCGGAGAAACCTATCGAGCGCCCATTGATCGGACGCGCCAGAAATCGCAACGCGAGCGACCGACGCCGCTCTCGCCAGGGAAGGTGGACGGCGTGATCCCGCGCGGCATTCGCGGCGGCAACTTTCTTCAGATGTTTAACCCGAAGGCGCCCGCCAAGTACGGCACTTCCCAGGAAGCAATCGTTTTCGTTCCCGCGCCCATGAACTCGGTGCCGGGTCAGAACGGTCAAACCGATCCGGGCAAATGGAAGGGTATTAAGTTTTTCGTGTTCCAGTTTTGACAGACTTACTTCGATCGAGTCCCGCCACTGCGGGATCGCTCGATGCCTAAAAATGGCGGCCGAGCCGCACTCGACTGAAATCTCACGGCCGATAGTCGCCTGCTATTGCGCGACCTTCCTGAAACCGGAGATGCTGCACATCTACCGGCAGATCACTTCGCTCCGGCGAGTGGAGCCGTTTGTCATAACGCAAAAGCGGGAGGAAGAGGCCCGCTATCCGTTCCACCGGATCGCCGTGGTCGGAAAACCGCGGACGCATTTCGCGCGGCGGATCTGGTTCAGGCAAATGCGCGACACGCCCTGGCAGATTTCCGCCGGCGAAACAAGGAAGCTGATGGGCATTCTTAAGCGGGAGAAGGCGGCGTTGCTCCACATTTATTTCGGTCATATCGCCGTGCATCTGCTCCCGCTCATACGGGCGTGGGCGAACCCATCGGTCGTTTCGTTCCATGGCGCCGACGTCATGGTGGATCTCGAGAAACCGGCTTATCGCGTTGCGACGCAGGAAATGCTCGAGGCGGTGCGGCTGGTCCTGGTGCGGTCGGAGTCGTTAGGCCGGGCCCTCATCAACATCGGTTGTCCCGCGGGAAAGATTCGGCTTCAGCATACCGGGATACCGGTCGACGAGATTCCGTTCCGGGAACGCGACTGGCCGGACCGAGGTGCGTGGAAATTTGTGCAGGCCTGCCGGTTGATCGAAAAGAAAGGGCTCCGTGTGAGCTTGCGTGCGTTCACGAAATTCGCAGCGCGGCATCCGGTGGCGACGTTCACGATCGCCGGCGAAGGTCCCCTCCGAAACGAGCTGGGAGGGCTGGCCGCGGAACTCGGCGTCGCCGACAAAGTTTTCTTTCCCGGTTTCATTTCCCAGAACCAGCTGCGCGAATTGTTTTATCAATCACACATCTTTCTGCATCCGAGCGAGGTCGGAGGGGACGGAAACCAGGAGGGCGTTCCGAATTCCATGCTGGAAGCAATGGCAAGCGGGTTGCCGGTTTTCGCCACCGATCACGGGGGAATTCCCGAAGCGATCGAGAATGGTCGAAGCGGAATCCTGGTACCGGAACGGGATGAGGCCGCGCTCGCGCTCGCCCTGCTCGAGCGGACCGCGAATCCGAAAGGACTGGCCACGATCGCCCGGAACGGCGCGGAAGTTGTGCGGAAGCATTTCGAGCAAAGCGGGCAGACGCTTCAGCTGGAAGACTATTACCTCGAAGCGATCGCGCCTGATTGTGCAGGCGCGGGAGCGCGCGACCTTGAATCGACGTCAACCATCTAACCAGGCGATGCAGCGAACCCTGGCCCGCTCCGCATTCGCGCTGTCGATGACTTCCACATCCCGCCAGCAACGACACCCGCTCTCAGCGGTCGCTGATCTTGTGTCTCGTTAGGCCTATGCGCCTGCGCCGTATCTTCATTCACGTCCTCCTGGCTGTTCGCATATTACCCGTTCTGGCGGAGGACACGTCCGTCCAAACTTTACGCGGAATTCTCGTTCCATGTGAAATTGACGTCCCCTCAACATGGACGATAAAAACCAACGCAAGTGTCGTTGCAGCCAGGGAGACGGGATCCAAATTTTGCTCTCGTCTGATCCACACGTGACCGATTCTGGTGCGGCAGTAAAAACTGCCTGTGATGGGGCAAAAGAGCTCATGCCGGATGCAAGGTGCACGGGGCTCAAGCCCATCACTCTCGCGGGTCACGAATGGTTCGAGTTTATTGTCACCGCGACGGTGGGAAAGCAGGCCGCCACCTTTCTTAATTACACCCACTCCGGACCTGCCGGGACATTTACGATTATTGGGCAGGCTAAAACGGAAGAATTTGCCGGAAAACGGGATACGCTTACCCGTTACATGAATACCTTTCGCTTCCCGAAAGTCGCCTCTAGCCCCTCTGCCGCCAAGCCGTAACCATGTCTCCCTGTCCTCTCGGGCTTAACCATGCCACGCAGCGAACGGCTGGACGCCTCCATTGCACTTCCCATGAAATTCACCTTCAACCCGCAGCGACGCGCCAGCCCGCTAGCCATCGCTGATCTTATTCTCGTCTGGCTCTTAAGCGCGCGGCGGCGTTGACACGGCTGCTAGGCTTTCGTGAAACCTCGTTTTCCAACAAATGACATGCTACCAGCGACTCTGAAGTTTATCGCGACACTATCTCTATGCATCGGCTTCGCTCATATCAGCATGGGCCAGAGTACGAGCCCGACCGCGGCGGCCGAGGACTTCGCCAAAGCCTGGAATTCGCATGATGCCAGGGCCTTCGAGCGTCTTTTCACCGAAGATATTACCTGGGTCCCGATCGCCGAAGTGAGAGCGGAGGGCCGGAGTGACCTCGTAAAGGAGCTTGCCGAGATTCACGCTACATGGGCAAAGAGCACAACCCTAACGCAGAGCGCCACGAAAGTTCAGCCCGTAACGCCCAACGTGGCGGTAGTGTTTTTTCACTCCTTACTTTCCGGGCAGCAGGATGACCAAGGCAAATCGATGCCTGCCGCAGACAGAGCGATGATGCTCGTCGTCGTGAAGCAAGCCGAAGGATGGAGGATTGCCGCTGGGCAAGTTACCAAACCGTCCCCGGCAACAAAGTGACCTGGCGCAAGCGGCCAGCGGCCGCTGATCTTTTTCTGCTTAAGCCCATGACGCGCGCGCTACTCGCTCTGCGTCCTGATCACCGCGGCTCACGTTTCTTGAGCTCGTCAGACGAAAGTCCAATCATTACAAAAATGTAAAAAAAGCTTGCCGGCCAGATTACGAACCTGTAATCCAGCCCAATGCTTTTTCGCCTTCAATCTCGCGCCATCGCCGTATTCGGAGTGGCGGCCATTCTCGTTATCGCCTTCCGCGCATCGCTCCACGCTCAGGAGGCTGTTACCACGCAGGCGGTCAACGTCTCAGGAGAAGAAGTGCCGAGCTCTTATGGAGCTACGCCCGGGTTCTCCCGCAGCCGTTTTTCTAACCTGACTCAGGCTTATGTACTGCCGCCCGGAGCCGTGTTCGCCGGGCTAATTTACCAGGGTGATTCGCTCAAGTTCAATCGGCCCGACCACAGGCTAACGCAGGAAATCGAGATCGGTCTGCCCAACCGATTCGGCATCGCGTTCGAAAACTCGATTGAGAATCATCGCGGAACCACCCAGGAGCGCACCTTCAGTATCGAAGGCCGTTATGCCCTGGCCAATTGGAACAAGATCCCGCTCAACCCGACGATCTTCGTGGAATACAAATTCGGCGTCGGCAATATCCTCCACGATGAGGGGCCGCCGGGAATGGCGCCGAAAGGCGAGGGCCGGGCCTTTCTCGAAGAGCATAGGAAGCTGCCCGATGCCGTCGAAGTGCGGCTGCTCCTGGCCCAGGATTTCAGCAACGAGGTGGAGTGGGCCGCGAACTTGTTTTACGAACAGGAGACCAGCGGCGACCGCGGCCGCGAAGTGGGGTTCTCGCAAAGTCTCATGTTTCCCATCCTGCTCTCGAACGAGCGCCTGAAAGTCGGCGCGGAAATGCAATACATTAGCTTTACCGACGCCGGCCTCCGCAAGGAAGGCACGTCTTCTCCCCGGGTCGTGATCGGACCGACCGTGGCGTGGAAGCCTTCGCGCAACACCCGGCTCGATGTCTCTCCGCTCTTCGGCATAACGGATGACGCGCCTCACGCCTCCGTGTTCGTGGTCTTTTCGATGTTATTTGGCGGCAGTGAACCTTCGCAAGCCGAAGCGCCCGCCTCTACTCGGAACCGTTGAGTTCCTTAGCGCTCCGCGGAACCCGGCACCGCGCGCTCGGCGGCCTGGAAACCGATTTTGGAGTGAGTCCCGTCGCAGAACGGCTTGGTCGTCGAGGCGCCGCAGCGGCAGAGCGCCATCCGTTGTTTCACCGGGTAAATGTTCCCGTCGTCGTCTTTTAGTTCTACCTGCCCCGTCACGATGTAGGGCCCGTTTTCGATGATCTCGACAGT
>JALYIN010000146.1 GCA_030775765.1 Verrucomicrobiota bacterium | reverse complement strand
GGCTGGGCGACATCGCCGACATCGTTCTCGGAGCCGAAGACTACAACGCCGAGGTCCGCTTCTCCGGGCAACGGGCCGTTTTCATGGGCGTGTTCGTTTTGCCCAACGCCAACGCGATCGATGTCGTCAAGCGCGTGCGCGTCGAGATGGAACAGATCCAGAAGGAACTGCCCACCGGCATGAAAGGCATGATCGCCTATGACGGCACCGCCTACATCAACACCGCCATCAAGGACGTCTTCAAGACCTTGGTCGAGACCCTGATGATCGTGATGGTGGTCATCTTCCTGTTCCTCGGTTCCTGGCGCTCCGTCATTATTCCTATCGTCGCCATTCCGATCTCGCTCATCGGCGCCGTCTTTCTCATGCAGATCTTCGGGTTCACCGTGAACCTCCTCACCCTGCTCGCGGTCGTGCTCTCCGTGGGTCTCGTCGTAGACGACGCGATCGTCGTGGTGGAAAACGTCGAGCGCCATTTGCGCGAAGGATTGTCGCCTTTGAACGCGGCCTTGAAAGGGGCACGCGAACTCATCGGGCCGATCATCGCGATGACCATCACGCTCGCGGCCGTTTACATACCGATCGGAATCCAGGGAGGGTTAACCGGCACGCTCTTCCGCGAATTCGCTTTTACCCTCGCGGGTGCGGTCACCATTTCCGGCGTTGTCGCTCTCACGCTTTCGCCAGTCATGACCGCAAAATTTCTCCGCGCCGGCGACGACGAGCGCGGATTCGCTGGCAAGATCAATCACACCTTCGATCGCCTGAAAGATTGGTACGGGCGCAAGCTCGACGCGACCCTGAACGCGCGTCCCGCCGTTTACGCCGGGTGGATCGGCCTGACGATCATCGCCGCCATCATGTTCCTTCTCATGCCGATGTTCGCCGCCAAGGAACTCGCACCCACGGAAGACCAGGGAATCATCTTCGGCATCATGACGAGCTCGGCCAACGCGACGATCGAGCAAACCTCCGCCTTCTCTGATGCCGCGGGCAAAGTCTTCCAAAGTTTCCCGCAAACCGACTTCACTTTCCAGATCACCAGTCCCGGCGGCGGCTTTGCGGGCATGGTGCTGAAACCCTGGGACCAACGGAAAGAAACAGCGTTCGAGTTGATGCCCCAAGTCCAAGCGAAACTCGGTGGCATTCCGGGCATCGAAATGTTTCCGGCCATGCCTCCCGCGTTGCCCGGCGGCGGCACCTTCCCGGTTGAGATCGTGCTGCTTTCTACCGAGGAGCCGGAGCGCATGCTTCAGTTCGCAAAGCAGCTCCAGGGAAAGGCGATGGAGAGCAAGAAATTCTACTTCCCGCCCATCATCGATACCAAGATCGACCAGCCCCAGGCGGAAGTCGTACTCGATCACGATAAGGTGGCCGCGCTCGGCCTCAATCTCCAGGATGTCGGCGCCGATCTCTCCGCCATGTTCGGCGGCAACTACGTCAACCGCTTCAACATTTCCGGACGCGCCTACAAAGTCATTCCGCAGATCAAACGCGAGGAACGCCTGAACCCGAGCCAGCTTAACGACGTTTACGTTACCGGTCCGAACGCGAAGCTCATCCCGCTCAGCACCATTGCTACGATTCGCGAGAAGACTGTGCCGCGCTCTCTTAATCGTCTCCAGCAGCTCAACTCCGTCACGATTAGCGGCGTATCCGGCATGCCCCTCGATCAGGCGCTCAAGTTTCTGGAAGGCGAAGCGGCGAAAATCCTGCCTAAAGGCTACACCATCGACTACACCGGCGAGTCGCGCCAGCTCCGCGTCGAGGGCGACAAATTCCTGCCGGCGTTTCTCCTTGCCGTTACGCTCATCTTTCTTGTCCTGGCCGCGCAGTTCAACAGCTTCCGCGATCCCCTCATCATCCTACTTGGCTCCGTCCCACTCGCGCTTTTTGGCGCGATGATTTTCATGTTCGAAAAATCGCCGAACCCGAATCTGAAATTTTTCACCAATGCCTGGACGACCAGCTTCAATATCTACTCCCAGGTCGGCCTGGTCACGCTCGTCGGGCTGATCGCCAAGAACGGCATCCTCATTGTCGAATTCGCGAACAAATTGCAGCAAACCGGACTCGGCAAAGTCGCCGCGGTCGCGGAGGCCGCGCGAGTCCGGCTGCGGCCCATCTTGATGACGACCATCGCAACGGTTGCGGGTCACATGCCGCTCGTCTTCGTCACGGGCGCCGGCGCGAAGGCGCGAAACTCGATCGGTCTTGTGCTGGTCGGTGGGATGACCATCGGTACGATCTTCACGCTGTTCATCGTCCCCTCGCTCTATGTGTTGATCGCGAAGACACACAACGAAGGCCGCGAGGACGAGGTGGAGGCTGAACCTGAGCCCGAAATCTCTTCGGCGGCTTCCGATATTCGCGAGCTCCCTGAACCCGCCCTCGCCCGCGAAGGCGATCTCGATTGGCGGCCGGCTTGATGGAGCCGGCACGCC
>JALYIN010000145.1 GCA_030775765.1 Verrucomicrobiota bacterium | reverse complement strand
CTGCCGAACGGCCTCGAGGTTTACACCGTGGAAGATCATTCCGCGCCCATCGTCGCGGTCCAGGTCTGGTATCATGTCGGCTCGAAGGACGATCCGCCAAACCGGAGCGGGTTCGCCCATCTTTTCGAGCACATGATGTTCAAGGGGAACGAACACATGACGCCGGACATGTTTGATAATCTCACGGAGAATATCGGCGGCGAGAACAACGCCTACACGGCCGATGACGTGACGGTTTATCACGAGACCGTTCCGTCGAATTATCTGAACCCTATTCTCTGGGCGGAAGCGGAGCGCATGTCTGCGCTCGCTTTGAACGACAAGAATTTCGCGTCGGAGCGCGACGTGGTGAAGGAAGAATATCGGCAGCGGATTCGCGCGAATCCTTACGGCGAATTCTATCTCGATATCGAAAAAAAATCGTTCGCAGTGCATCCCTACAAGCGGCCCGGCATCGGCAGCATCGAGGAGCTGGACGCGTCGAAGTTGCCGGAGGTCAAAGCGTTTCATTCCACCTTTTATCGACCGGACAATGCGACCCTCATCGTTATCGGCGATTTCAAACCGGAAGAGCTGGCCGGCTGGGTGAAAAAATATTTCGGCGCGGTGGCGAAGCCCTCCACCAAGATTCCGCGCGTGAGCACCAAGGAACCGTCGCGCAAAGCGGATAAACGCGATACGACCTACAGCCCGCGCGCGCCGCTTCCCGCCGTCGCGCTGACATATCTTGGGCCGTCCATTCGCGGCAACGATTCGTCGGCGCTCTCGCTCGTGGCGGAGATCCTGGCCGGGGGTGATTCGTCGCGGCTGTATCGGACGATGGTTTACGAGCAGCAGGTCGTGCAGAGCGTCTCCTGCGATGCCGATCTCCGCGAAGATCTCGGGCTGCTCGTGTTTCGACTCATCCTCGCGTCGGGAAAAACGATTGCGGATGCTGAGAAGTCGTTGAGTAACGAGATCGAACAGGTCCTCAAGAACGGCGTCACGGAAGCGGAGCTCAACAAAGCGAAAAGCCGTTTTCTCACAGGCAAATTGCAGGAGCGCGAGACCGTGAACGGCAAGGCGAGCGCGCTCGGCCAGGCGGTGGTCGTCTATGGCGACGGCACCCGCGTCAATACCGACCTCGCCAAGTTGCAGGCCGTTACCACTCCCGAGATCAAGGACGTGATGAACCGGTATATCACCGGGAAGAAAAAGGTGGTCGTCGAATATTTGCCCGAAACAATGAAGCCGGGCTACGTGCCCCCGCCGCCCGATAGGACGGAGAAAAAGCCGTGATGAAACCCCGACTGATTTTCACTGCCGGACTTTTGGTGGGGGCGGCTGTGTCGTCCGCCTTTGCGATCGGCGGCGTCGATACGGCGCCGGCGCCTTCGGCTCCTCATGAGACGACATTCTCGCAGCCGAAGGAAACGAAACTCGCGAACGGCTTGCGCATTGTCGTCGTTGAGCGCCCGGGTTTGCCGCTTTTGGCGGCGGAGCTTCTGGTCCGCAGCGGCGCTGAAGTCGACGGGAAAGAGCTTGCCGGCACCGCGAGCATGACCGGATCGCTTTTGACCCGAGGCACGGAAACCATGTCTGCTCCAGAAATCGCAACGGCGATCGAATCGCTCGGTGGCACGATCGATTCCGGTGCGCATTGGGAGCGGAGCAGCGCCACTGTTGTCGTCATGTCGGACAAGGCCGAAGCGGCCCTGAAAATTCTCGCTGATGTCGTGCTCCATCCGACTTTCAAGCAGGAGGAAATCGATCGGCTGAAAAACCAGACGCTCGATGGTTTGCGCGTCGCGCTCCGGCAGCCCGGTGCGCTCTCCCAGTTCGTCGCGGGCCGGGCGCTCTTCGGCGACGCGCCATACGGACATTCCCACACCGGCACGATGGAAACCGTCCAGGCGATCAAGCGTGACGATATCGTGAAGCTCTACCAGACCTATTACGTTCCCGAGAACGCAGCGCTGGTTCTCTCGGGCAACCTGACGCTGGAGCAGGGGAAGAAATACGCGGAACAATTTTTTGGCGAGTGGAAGGGCCCGATGCCCGCGCCGTCCGACATTTCGTCCTCCAAGTCGTTGGAATGGAAGCCGTCGAATATCGTGATCGACATGCCCGAGGCGGGACAGGCCGCGGTGAGCGTGGCGCGGCCGGGGCTTAAGCGTAGCTCGCCGGATTATTATGCCGGAATCGTCGCGAATGCCGCGCTCGGAACCGGATTTGTGTCGCGGCTGAATCGCGAAATACGAATCAAGCGCGGCTTAAGCTACGGCGCCCGTAGCTCCCTGGATGCGCGGCGCGATGTCGGTCCCTTCGTGGCGACCGCGCAGACAAAGAATCAATCAGCCGCCGAAGTCGCCAACCTGATGCAGATCGAATTGAAGCGGATGAAGAGCGAGCCGGTGCAAGGCGACGAACTCAAATCCAGGCAGGCGGTCATAACCGGCGCCTACGCGCGCCAGCTGGAAACGAACGGCGGTTTTGTCGGCAAGATCTCCGCGATGATCACAAACGATTTGCCACTCGAGACCCTGAA
>JALYIN010000144.1 GCA_030775765.1 Verrucomicrobiota bacterium | reverse complement strand
GTGGCCGAGGGCGAGGGCGAGGGGCTCGGGGACGATTGCGACGATGTCCCCGAAACCGTAGCCGCCGGGCTCGATGTTGGCGCCGGAGATGTGCTCGTGGAAGGGCGGGTGGTCGAATCGATCTGCTTGGGAGGTCCGGCCGTTTGAGCAGCGCCTGATCCCGCCGGCGTCGGCGTGGGCCAGAAAACGATCAGGCCGTAGAGGCAAAACAAGATCGTAACAACGAGATAGCTCGTTAGGCCGACAATCCCTGCGACGGACGAGAGTTTAGACCCAGGACCTTTGCCGCCTGCGTCCGACGCGGTATCATCCGACTGAACTTCGGGAGCGGTTGGATTAGCGTCGTTAGGCATAGGGGGAAAGATTTCGTTTATCCGGCCAAAATTCCCGATGGCCGTCAAGAATTTTGTAACATGCCTGATTTGAGAAATTACCTTCGCGCTTCCCACAAGGCGCTCATCTTTACCGGCGCTGGGATCTCGACCGGCAGCGGGATTCCGGACTTTCGAGGGCCGCAAGGAGTCTGGACGCGGCGCCAGCCGGTTTATTTCCAGGATTTCATGACGTCGGAGGCGGCGCGGACCGAACACTGGGACTACAAACTGGAGGGCTGGGACGGGTTTCGCGCGGCCCGGCCGAATGCGGTCCACGATGCCATAGTCCGGCTGGAGCGCGCCGGGAAAATACTGGCGGTGGTGACGCAAAACATCGACGGCTTGCACGCCCTCGCCGGAACGAGCGCCGAGCGGTTGGTGGAATTGCACGGCACGAATTTGCTGGTCGAATGCCAGAGCTGCAAAAGACGCGGCGATCCGGAGCCGCATTTCGAATTCTTTCGATTGAATCGCAAACCGCCGCTTTGCCATTGCGGCGGATTCCTGAAGCCGGCCACGATTAGCTTCGGACAAAGCCTCGATCCGACAGTCCTCGAACGAGCGCAGGAGGCGGCGGCACGGGCCGACCTGGTCGTGGCGCTCGGTTCGACGTTATCCGTCTATCCGGCGGCGTCGTTTCCCCTGCTGGCGGCGCAACGCGGCATACCCTACGTCATCATCAACCGGGGGGTGACTGATCACGATGATGATCCCTCCGTCTCGCTGCGAATCGAAGGCGACGTGGACGAGATATTTCCTGCTGCGGTCGAGGCCGCGCTGGCCTAACGAGCAATCACACCGCGATAAAGTTCTTCGTATTGGGGCACCACGCGAGCCGCAATGAAATGCTCCTCCGCCCTTTCCCGGCCACGCTTTCCCAGTTCCTTCGCCGCTTCCGGGGATTCCATCAGCGCATCGAGCGACGCCGCCATTCCGCTGACATCACCAAACTCGTGCAGCGACGCCGCGCCTCCCACCACTTCGGGAATCCCGCCGATGCGAAAAGCCACGATCGGTTTTCCGAAGAATATCGTCTCGAGAATGCTGAGGCCGAAGCTTTCATTCTCCGAGGTGTAGAGACCGGCATCGGATGCTGGCAAAAAATCTTCCACGACGGCGGCGTCTTCCTTGACGATCACGTTGTCGTACAATCCAAGCTCGTCCACGAGCGGCTGGAACGGAGCGAACGAGGCGCCGGCCAGGATCAGAAGGCGGAGGCGAGCGCGATGCGAGGAGGCGGCGATCACGCGCAAGAGCAAATCGATCCGTTTCGTTGGCCGGAGATTCGACATGTGGGCCACAAGAAATTCGCGGGCGGTGATTCCAAGCTCGCGCCGCACTTCTTCACGCGTCCTCGTCGAGGGATTCGGCGTGAAGAAATTCGGGATGACCCGGATCGCATCGCGGAGCCGGAAGGTTTCCTCTGTTTGACGGCGCAGACTGTCAGAAACGGTCGTGACCGCATCGGAGTGAATGAGCGCATGCTCGATCGCGGCGCGGTATTGCGGGTTCGGGCCGAGCAGCGTGGTGTCGGTCCCATGCAACGTCGTCACGACTTTCGGCGCGCCGGCGCCGATCATTTCCGTAGCGAGAAAAGCCGCGGTCGCATGTGGAACGGCGTAATGGACGTGGAAAATATCGAGCCGTTGCGACTGCCCCACTTCCGCCATCTTCACCGCCAGGGGCAACGTGTAGTCCGGGCACGGGAACACTGTGGCGCGACCCACCTCGACCTGATGCAAATGGATGCGCGGCCGCGAGAGATCGAGCCGGACGGGTTTGGCGTGGCTAAAGAAATGAACCTCGTGCCCTCGCGCAGCCAACTCAGTTCCAAGCGCGGTCGCCAGAATCCCGCTGCCTCCGATGAGCGGAAAGCAAGTGATCCCGATCTTGAGCG
>JALYIN010000143.1 GCA_030775765.1 Verrucomicrobiota bacterium | reverse complement strand
GTGCAAACTACAACCGGCTCGACGCCGAAGATCGTGAACGCTTCGAAGGCGTCGGCGTTTATTACGCGGCCACCGCGTTCGAGAGTAAGGTTTGCAGCGGTGCCACGGTCATCGTGGCGGGCGGCGGAAATTCGGCCGGTCAGGCGGCGATGTATCTGTCGGAAAACGCCGCCAAAGTATTTCTCGTCATTCGCGGCGGCGATCTTTCCCATAGCATGTCGGATTACCTCTCACGGCGCGTGCTCGCGCGGGAGAACATCGAGCTGCTTTCCAACACGACGATTCGGCGAATGACGGGGAACTCCGTCCTCAAGGCGGTGGAATTGGAAAACACGAAGACGGGCGAGCGCCGCATCGTGGAAACGCCCGCGGTGTTTTCAATGATCGGCGCGACGCCGTGTACTGAATGGTTGCCGCCGGAAATCGCGCGCGACAAGAAAGGTTTCGTGAATACAGGCACGCTCGTGGCGGCTGACCCGATGTGGGCGAACGCGGCGCGGCCCCCGGCACCGTTGGAGACGAGCCTGCCCGGAATTTTTGCCGCGGGCGATGTCCGCGCCGGTTCCGTCAAACGTTGCGCCGCGGCCGTCGGCGAAGGCAGCACCGTCGTCGCCGGAGTGCACGAAGCCATTCGCGAGAGCGGAATCTCTCGTTAGGTTTGCTTCGGATTTGCAGGGCGTTTCTCTGGAATGCCGGAGTGCCGCGGCAATTAGGAAATTTCTTCGAACTCGCCGCGCTGGCGGTTCTTGCGGACGCGGTCCCAGGGAAAGCATTTGCCATTCATCGCGATGTAGACCCCTGGCGGCAGGACCTGCACGAACGAGAGAGCGCTGCCGAGATTGAAGAGACCGTCGGAGCTGCCGAAGGCATACGGGATCATCGCGCCGGTCAGCACTACCGTTTTCCCGGAGACGGCGCGCGCCACGGCCGCGGCCGTTTCGGTCATGGTATCGGTGCCATGCGTGATGACGATGCGATCGTCCCCGGACTGAAGGCAATTCTGCACGATCAAAGCGCGATCGGCGTCGGTCATTTCCAGGCTGTCGATCATCATCACGGTGCGGATGGTGACTTCCACGCGAGAACGGCCGAGCCGCAGCATTTCCTCGATGTGGGTGTCTTTGAAGAAGAGCTGGCCGGTGTGCTCGTTGTATTCCTTATCGAAGGTGCCGCCGGTGACGAGGATTCGGATGGACATGGGATGGCGCGATGCGAACCGAAGCTAGCGTTCCGCGACGGGGGCCGCAATCCCCGCGAAAGGCGCAGAAGATTGTGTAAGAAATACGTGCGCTTCGGACACTAATGGGAGCAAATGGATGTCGATTTGATGGAAGTAAGCGAACAGAGCCGGATTTTTGACGAGTGGCTCAGCCGGCACAAGGGATTGCTCTTCAAGGTCGTCCACGCTTACGCCTTCACGTCGCACGACCGGGAGGACTTATTCCAGGAAATCGCGACCCAGATCTGGAATTCGGTCCCGCGTTTTCGTGGCGAGTCCGCTGTCACAACCTGGCTTTATCGCGTGGCCCTGAACTCGGCGCTGGCGTGGTCGCGTAAAGAGCGCAAGCACCGAGACCAATCGCCGTTGCTCAGCAACGGCGAGCGCGCGTTGCGGGAAACGCCGCGAATCGAGGACCGCCGGCTGGGATGGCTCTACGATCAGATTTCGCAATTCGACCATGTCGATCGTTCGCTGACGCTGCTCCTACTTGACGGCTACAGCTATCGCGAGATGGCGGAGACGCTGGGCATTTCCGAGAGCTATGTCGGCGTGAAAATCAATCGCATCAAAACACATCTCAAGAACCTAACGAAGGAGGAATAACAACATGGAATTTAGCGAACTGAAAATGATCTGGGATTCGCAGAACCAGGAACCGCTTTATGCGATGAACGAAGCGGCCCTGCAGGGGATCGTCCAGCGCAAGAATCAGGAATGGCACCGGTCTCTCTCGTGCTGCTTTACAGCGGAGATCACGATCGGCGTGATTTGCGGCGCATTGATGCTGGTTGGCGCGGGCATGGCGATCTTCGGCGACCCGGCGTGGCTCGTCACGTTGCCACGGATAAAAATTGCACCGTCACGCTGGGATATCCTTGCTCTCCTGGCGGCGGGCGGGATCTGGTTTTACTACTCCACTTACATGTTCCTGGCGCGGAAGCGGCAGCAACAGCGCGTGGAAGTGTTCGACTCCACCCTGCGGGGCGATCTCGATCGCGCGCTGGCCGAGACGGACTTTCGGATCGCGCATGCACGAAGCATCGTCTGGTGGGGATTGGTTCCCGTGTGGGTGGCGATCTCGCTCTGGCTGGCGGTGTTCTATCGCCTGTTGGCCATGCCCGCCTGGAGCTACGTTTTTATCGGAGCTACCATGCTCGGGTCGTTCGTTGTCGTCGTTTCGGGCAAACAAAAGTCGATCAGCAACCGATTCGAGCCGCGAAAGCGCGAGCTGGAATCGCTTCGGACCAAGCTCGCGGACCCGCAACGCTAGCCGGCCGCGCTGCGTGGGGAGTTCGAAATCACTTGGAACTGCCGGGGAAAGAGGGAGGGTGACGTCTTATGGGAAACAGCCAAGGCAGAGATAACGTGAAGAAACGCGCGTCGCGGCGCAAAAAAACAGAGCGCCTCGCGGCCGCCAAGAAGGAAGCTGGGAAGAAGGCGAAGAAGTAGGGGTAGCGTCTGGGGTCGCGGGGTTACTTCAAGTATTTGTCGAACCACTCAAGGGTTTGATCGAGGCGAGCGGTCTGGTTCTCAGGCTTCACCAGCATGTGGCCTTCGCCGGGATAAATGGTGAGCTGCGTCGGCACGCCCAGGGTGCGGAGCGCGTGCCAAAATTCATAAGACTGCGCCGGGGGACATTCGGCGTCGCGTTCGCCGACAATTACCAGCGTGGGAGTCTTCACCTTCTTGATGAAGCGAATCGGTGAGCTCTTCTCGTAGACGGCGGGATCATCGTAAACCGAGGCGCCGAAGAAGGGGATCATCCATTGATCTATCAGGTTCTGGCCGTAATAGCTTTGCCAATTAGCGATGCCCGCACCGGCCACGGCGGCGCGGAAACGGTTCGTTTGCGTGACGGTCCACATCGTCATGAAGCCGCCGTAACTCCAGCCCATAACGCCGAGACGCGCGGGATCGATCGGATATTTTTTGCTGGCCGCATCGACGCCCGCCATGATGTCGCGCAGATCGCCGCCGCCAAAATCTTTCACGTTCGCCCGGGTAAAATCTTCACCCTGCCCATAGCTGCCCCGAGGATTCGGCAGCAGGACGAAGTAACCTCGAGCAGAAAGCGCCGCTATGATCGCCCGCGACATTCCGAATGACGCCGGCCACTCTGGCTCGGTCGCACTGGAAGGTCCGCCGTGAATCAGGACGACCATCGGATATTTCTTTCCGGATTCGATGTGCGCCGGCGGCAGAAGCCAACCCTGGATATTCAACTTGTCGTTAGTCCACTCGAGGCTCTCGCTCTTGCCCCACGTCGGTGACAACGCGGAATTGTTGCTGGTCAGCTGTCGCCATTTGCCCATTTCTCCGGCCCAAATCTCTTGCGGCGTCTCGTAGGTGCTGCGGACTACCGCCGAAAGGTTGCCATCCTGCGCCAGCGCGAAGTTTGGGAAATTGCCGAAGGCATGGATGGCTTCCGGGCCCTTCCAGAT
>JALYIN010000142.1 GCA_030775765.1 Verrucomicrobiota bacterium | reverse complement strand
TGAGCGCCGAGGGCCATGCGAATGCCGATTTCCTGGGTGCGTTGCGTGACCGAGTAGGCCATGACTCCATAAATCCCGATGGCGGCGAGGAGTAACGCGGCGCAGGCAAACACCGCGAAAAGCTGCATCGACACGCGGCGCGTGCCTAATGAGTTAGCGACGACGTCGTCCATCGTCCGGACGTTGTAGACCGGCTGGTCCTTGTCGAGTGCCTGCACTTCGCGCCGCAAGGTGGCGGCGAACGCGGCCGGGTCGCCGGCGGTTCGAATCACCAGCCCCATGAAATTCCAGTGAGAGTCCTGGGCGTGTGGAACATAGATTTGCATGCCGCCGTCTCCGGTCAAAGAACCCGTCTTCGTGTCGCCGACTACCCCGACAATTTCGCGCATGAATTTCTCGTCGCGCCAGATGGAAAGGCGTTTGCCGATCGCCTCGGCGGGCGACCCGAAATGTCGCTTCGCGATGGTTTCGTTGATGATTACCACCTTCGGTGCGTCAGCATTGTCGCGAAGTTCAAAGGTGCGTCCGGAAAGCAACGGAATCTGCACGGCGCGAAAATAATCGCCTGTGATGGTGGAGAACATCGCGTCCCTATTTTCGTCCACCGTGAGCGGCCGGCCTTCCGGAATAAATCCGCGTCCAATGGCGTAACCACTCGCGTTGAGCGGGAGATTGATACTGCCTCCGGCCGCTTGCACGCCGGGTGCCGCCTCAAGTCTCTCTTTCAGCTGACGGAAAAATTCCACAAACTGCGGATAGTCATATTTCGGGTAGGGCAATGCCAGGTTGGCCATGAGGACATTGTGGGCATTGAAGCCCAGCCTCACTTCATGCAGACGGACGAAACTCTTGATGAGCAACCCAGCGCCAACCAGCAGCATGAGAGAGAGCGCGACTTCGCCGATTAACAGCAGGCTGCGCGCGCTCGTTCGCCGATGTCCTTCGGCGCCGCGTCCGCCTTCTTTCAACGCGCTGGTGACGTCGAGCTTCGAGGCCTGGAGGGCGGGAACGATCCCGAAAAGAACTCCGGTAAGCGCGGAGACGCCGAGAGTGAATGTCAAAACGCGATAATCAATCCCGATCAGCCCGAGCCGCGGCGCGCCTTCGGGCAACATCGACATCAGCAGGTCGGTTAACCAAATGCTGAGAACAAGTCCCGCATTTCCCCCAATCGCCGAGAGCAAAATACTTTCCGTCAGCATCTGCCGCAGAACACGCGTGCGGCTCGCCCCCATCGCCGCCCGGATCGCAATTTCTTTTTGCCGCGCGGCGCTGCGGGCGAGGAGGAGATTGGCTACGTTCGCGCAGGCGATGAGGAGCACCAATCCGACGGCGCCGAGGAGTGCGAGAAGGGATGGTTTCACCTCCCGAACAAGGCGCTCGTGGAGCGTCCAAAGAGAAACGTCCCAGCCTTTGTTTGTCTCGTGAAACTGCTGGTCGAGCTGCGCGTTGATGGCGCTCACGCGAGTCTGCGCCTGCTTCAGATCGACCTTGGAATTGAGACGGGCGATCGCCGACCACGCGCGGTTATCGCGCGGCTCCTCTGAGAGATTGACCGCGCTCGGAACCCAAATCTGGGTTTGCTCTGGGTATTCAAACCCCGGAGGCATCACACCAATAATCGGGAGAGACCTCGAGCTCATTTGGACCTGCTTTCCGAGGATGGCCGGGTCGGATCCGAAGCGGCGCTTCCACAAGCCATGGCTGATGATCGCGACCGTCCCCCGGCCGCCGATGAATGAGGCTGCTTTTTCGTCTTCGGGAACGAACGCTCGGCCCAGAACAGGCTGGACGCCGAGCACAGAAAAGAACCCGGTTGTCACGCCTGCGCGGGGCACGCGCTCCGGTTCGGCTCCGACGGCACCGAGGTTGCCCCCCCCCGTCCAGTAGGCCGCGGTGCTCGCGAAGAGATCGGTTTGTTGGGACCAATCAGTAAAGTCGAGATACGAGATGTTGCTGTCGGTAATGCCCGCCGCAGGATTTTTTCCTTCGAAGTAGATGATTCGTTCTGCTTCCGGAAACGGAAGCGGACGCAGGAGAATTCCGTTTACCAAACTGAAGATCGCGGTGTTCGCGCCGATGCCGAGAGCGAGCGCGAGGACGGCAATCGCTGTAAAGCTTTTGTTCTTGAGAAACATGCGCAGTCCGTAACGGAGGTCTTGAAGGAGTGTATTCATTGGGAAGCGAGGGCTTTGATCGGATCGAGTCGGGCGGCGCGGCGCGCGGGGAGATAACAGGCGAAGAAAGAAACAGCGGCGAGCAAGACCGGAATCCAAAGGAATGTCGTTGGATCGGTGGCGCCGACGCCGAAGAGAAGGCTGGCAAGGAGCCGCGTCAGCGGGAAAGCGCCGGCCAACCCGACCACGATGCCGATGATCGTAAGCGCCATGCCTTGCCTAACGATAAGTTTCAGGACATCGCCGGTTTGGGCGCCGAGCGCCATCCGGATCCCGATCTCCTGGGTGCGTTGCGAAACGGATTGCGCGAGCACTCCGTAAATGCCGACGGCGGCGAGGACGAGCGCCAGGGTCGCGAACACGCCGAGCAGGAACATCGAGAAACGGCGGAGCGCGATCGAATCGAAGACAAGCTGCTCCATGGTCTCGATGTTGAAGACAGCCTGGTCCTTATCGAGGGCGAGGATCTCGCGGCGGATCGCAGCGACCATGGTCGAGGGGCCGACCGCGCCACGCACCACGAGGGTGAGCGCGGAGGTGGGAAATTGCGCGAGCGTTTCGTACATCGCCATCGGGCCGGCGGTGTCGAGTCCGTATTGCTTCACGTCCCGCACGACGCCGATCACGGTCCGCCAGGGCCGCTGTTCCCCGCTCGAGTTATAGAACCGGAGGCGTTTGCCGATCGGGTCGGCGCCGGGCCAGAGTTTGCGCGCCATGGTTTCGCTCACCAGCACCACGAGCGGCGCGTTCTCATTGTCCTGTGCGGTCAGCGTCCGTCCCTGAAGCAATGAGATGGACATCGTGCGCAGATAATCCGGCGACACCATATAGTTATCGATGTCAGGATTTTCGCCCGGACCTTTTGACGGGCCCTCCACTTCAATCGTGCGCTTGTCGAAGTTCGCACTAACCGGGAGAACACTCGTTAGGCCAGCGGCTTCAACCCCTGGAATCGATTGGATGCGTTCCAGCATCCGGTTGTAGAATGAATTCCAATCGGGCGCCTTCGGATACTTCGCGCCCGGGAGCCAGACATTCATCGTGACAACATGATCGGGCTTGAAGCCGGGATCGACGTCGCGAAGATGCATTACGCTCTTGATCAAAAGGCCGGCGGAAATCAGGAGGACGAGGGCCAGCGCGACTTCGGAAATGACCAGCGCGCTCCGCAGCGGACTCCGCGTCGAAGCGGCGCCGGATTGGCGGCCGCCGTCCGACAACGTTTCGTTCAAATTGGGACGCGACACGCGCCAGGCGGGAATGATCCCGAAGATCACCCCCGTCATAACGGACATCGCGGCGGTAAATCCCAGCACGGTCGTGTCGAGTTCGATGTGGCCCAGCATCGGCAACAGTTTGGCCGTCGACGCTTCGATGAGAGTCGTTCCCCAAAGCTCGGCGAGAACCCCGAGCGCTCCCCCGGCTAGTGACAGCAGCAAACTCTCGGTCAGGAACTGCCGGACAAGCCGGTCGCGGCCGGCGCCGAGCGCGGCGCGGATCGCGATCTCTTTGTGGCGGGAGGCCGAGCGGGCCAGGAGAAGATTGCCCACGTTAGCGCAGGCGATCAGAAGCACGAAAACAACCGCGCCGAAAAGCATGAGAAGCGCAGGGCGCAACCGGCCGATCAAATCTTCACGCAAAGTGACAAGGTGAACACCACTGCTCGAGTTGTCGTTCGCATGTTCCTGGGCAAGCTGACGCGCGATCAAATTCATCTCGGTCTGCGCCTTCTCCAGAGTGACATTCTGCTTGAGTCGTGCAATCGCGCGCAGATGCCGGCTGCTGCGTTCTTTCTCGTCGGGCAATTCGGCGACCGGCCGGTAAAATTCCGCCGGTGCTTCAAGCAACCCAGTGGGCAAGGATTGGAAATCCGCCGGCATTACGCCGATGACGGTGTAAGCGCGGCCGCTGAGCTGGATGGTTTTGCCAACGATGTTCGGATCGCCCGCGAAACGCCTCTGCCACAAACCGTAACCGAGAACGACGACGAGATCCTTGCCTTCGACCTGTTCTTCCGCAGTGAAGACGCGGCCCAGCAACGGCTGGCCGTGCATGACACTGAAAAATCCGTCTCCTACCTGCGCGCCGGGCACCCGCTCCGGATTACCGTTGCCCGCAAAGATCGGGCGGAAATCCGCGTAGGTGCTGATCTCTTCGAGGACGTGACTACGTGCGCGGTAGTCAGCGACGTCGGTGGCCGACATCTGTTCGCGGGAACTGCCGGCCGCCTTGTTTTCGCCCCAGACCAGAACGATCGATTGCGGTTCGTGATACGGCAGCGCCTTGAGCAGGACCGCGTTGATCACGCTAAACACCGCCGTGTTCGCGCCGATCCCGAGCGCGAGAGAAATGATCGCGACGACCGTGAAGCCCCGGCTTTTGAAAAGCATCCGCGCGCCGAACCGAATATCCTGGAGAAGCGTGTCCATGTTAGGCGCCGTGGCCGAGCGCGATCATCGGGTCGGCCCGGGTCGCGCGCAGAGCGGGAATGTAACTGGCCAGGGATGAGACCGCGCAAAGCGTGAAAGTCACCGTGAGG
>JALYIN010000141.1 GCA_030775765.1 Verrucomicrobiota bacterium | reverse complement strand
GGGTGGGCGAGCTAAACAAGCAACACGTGCCGTCGTGGGGCCTCATCATTCAAGGAATCTGGGCCGGCATTTTGGTTCTTCCGCGCACCGTTAAGACAGACGCGATGGGCGCCGTCACCGGTTACGGCAATCTTTACGGCAACCTGCTCGACTACGTCATTTCGGCCGCGCTCATCTTCTACATCCTGACGATCATTGGCATCTTCGCCCTGCGCCGGAAACGGCCTGATGCCGAGCGGCCCTATAAAGCTTTCGGGTATCCGGTCGTGCCCGCTCTTTATATCATCGGCGCGTCCGTGATTCTCGTGGTGCTCTTCATCTATCAGACGGCGACGACCTGGCCCGGGCTGCTCATCGTTCTCACCGGCGTGCCGGTTTATTTTTTCTGGCGGAAATCATACGCCGCCGCGCCCGCAGGCGACCAAGGCTCTTAGCGAAACCGAAAGGTCTTCGTACACCAACCCACAAAAAGAAAACGCATGGCAAATCTATTCGCAACGAAGCCGGTCGAAAAGTTGATGGCCGAGGCCGCGGAAGTCGGCGAACACAGTTTGAAACGCTCGCTCGGGCCGGTGAACCTGATCGCGCTCGGCATCGGGGGAATCATCGGCGCCGGTCTTTTTGTGCGCACCGCGGCCGCCATCGCGGATCGCGCGGGTCCATCTGTAGTCCTGGCCTTCATCGTGGCCGGCATAGGCTGCGCGTTTGCGGGACTCTGTTACGCGGAATTCGCCTCGATGATTCCGGTGGCCGGCAGTGCGTATACCTATTCCTATGCGACGATGGGCGAGCTGGTGGCGTGGATTATCGGGTGGGATTTGATTCTCGAATACGCAGTCGCCGCATCGACGGTCGCCATTGCGTGGAGCGAGTATGCGAATCGCGTGCTCGATTGGTTCGGGTTGAAAGTCCCATACCAATGGACGCATTCGCCTTTCGAACATGACCTGAATGGAATGCACGGGATCATGAATATCCCGGCGGTTGTCATTCTTCTTTTGCTTACCCTTCTGCTTATCCGCGGCACGAAGGAATCGGCTTTCGTGAATGGCCTCATCGTCGTCCTGAAAGTGAGCATCGTATTGCTCTTCATCGGGATCGGCTGGGGGTTCATTAATCCGGTAAACCACACGCCGTTGATTCCCGCGGTGACCACCTACACAACACCGCAAGGGATCACTCACGCGTACGGCGGGATCATGGGGATTCTGGGCGCGGCCGGCGTCGTCTTCTTTGCCTATATTGGATTCGATGCGGTCTCAACCGCGGCGCAGGAAGCGAGAAATCCTAAGCGCGACATGCCGATTGGCATTCTGGGATCGCTTGTCTTCTGCACCATTCTTTACGTACTCTTCTCCTGGGTGCTCAGTGGAGTGGCGACGGTTGGGGATTTTCGCGCAGCCGGTCGTGAAGCGTCGGTTGCCTTTGCGATCTCAAAATACATGCCCGGTTACGAGTGGCTTTCGAAGTCCGTAACGGTGGCGATTCTCGCCGGCTTTTCGTCGGTCATTTTGGTGATGTTGCTCGGACAATCACGGGTCTTCTTCTCGATGAGCAAAGACGGGCTTGTGCCAAGGGTTTTTTCCGACGTGCATCCGAAGTTTAGAACGCCTTACAAATCGAACCTGCTGTTCTTCGTCTTCACCGGCCTCCTGGCGGCCTTCGTTCCGGCGGACGTCACCGGTGAGATGACCAGCATCGGAACCCTGTTCGCTTTCATTCTGGTTTGTGCCGGCGTGTGGATCATGCGCGTGAAGCGTCCTGATTTGGAACGCGGGTTCCGCGTGCCCATGGCGCCGGTTGTCTCGATCCTCGGGATCGTCACCTGCGGCGCGATGATTTACGGCCTCGGATGGACGAACTGGATGCGATTGATCGTCTGGTTGTTGATTGGGTTCATTTTCTACTTCACCTACGGCAAGAGCCACAGCCAGATCAACGCCCCACCTCCGGAAATGCCGGAGGGCATCAAGCTGAGCAAGTGATGCTGTAGCGAGGTCCCGCGGGGCCGTCCCGAGAACGCGACTACTGATTAGAGATGGCTCAGGCCGTGGGCTACATCGGGCTGGTCGCGCCGAAGCCAAGGATCGATTCCACGCGTTCGCGGCTGGCGAACAGATCGGGTGCGCTCCGCAACCGGGCACGCTGCGAGGCGCCCGTTTCGGACAGGCCCGACTCGAGGGCCCGCAATAATTCGCGTTCGCTTTCCGGGAGCGTTGCGTCGGAGCTATCGGCGTGATGTTGCAACCGGCCGACAATTTCGGCGAGCGCGTCGCCGTCAAATCTGGAGCCGCGGAAAGTATCGACGATGCGCTGGAAGCTCAGGTGAAACGGAATAGTGGCGACATCAACCGGACCGTTTTCCGCCACATCATCCGGCGGGGTAATAACAGCGGCCGAAATCGCGACGGAGTTCCAGACATTCTCCGGCGAGTAATAACCGATCTCCACCCGATACGAACTGCGCGCTTGCAAGGCCGGCAGAAGATGACTGCCGGCTAATGGTTCCACCGCAGCGGTGGATTCCTCGATCCCTTCATGCCATAAGACGCGCAGGTGCGCTTTGCGATCGACGGGGGGGGTTTCGCCGAAAGTCGTGGCCCAATCGATGTCCCAATAAACAAAAAGCGTGTGCGGATCGCGCGCGATAGCAAAAAGAAATGCGCCTCCATAGGACCGCGGCAGCTCCCCGAGGTTCTCGTAATCACGGAGCGCGCTCCTCTCCGGAGTCCGCTGTTCCGGCACGAGCGGCTGGCTCGAGAGCACGAATTCCGCGCCGCCTTCCATTTCCTCCATAAGATCAGCGACCTCGTTCGCCACGGTGTTACGATACACAAGATCCGCCCCCGCTCGACTGAACTTTCGATTCGCCGGCGAAAAGTGTTCCGCCCCGAAGACTCAGGGCGCGCCGAGGTTGTAGATTTCTACCGTCGCGATACCTGTTGTGCTTCCCTTGGCGCCTTGAATCAGCGCGGTATAAAGACCGGGGTTGAGC
>JALYIN010000140.1 GCA_030775765.1 Verrucomicrobiota bacterium | reverse complement strand
GAGTAAGGTGGCGCGGAATAGTGTGGCGCGGAAGAAAAAGACCGCGCGGCGCCGCGCGAGCCCGCCTCCGCCGATTGAAGTAAAGTAAACCCCGTCACCGCCGCGATACCGAAAGTCAGAATCTTTTTCATCGAATGCGCCCCCCGCGCTGCACTAACTTTAACGGTGCGCGAGCCACATTAAAAGAAGAATTCTGTGTCGCGGATCGCCCGGAGGGATTCCTTTTCGCTATCAGATCGTTGCCTACCGCTGCAACTCCCACTTCTGGGTGAGCAGCTGGTCCCGGGCTTTGACGAAAATCGCTTCATTGCCGCCATGACTCCGGACCTGGCGAACCATGTCATCGTACCAGTCGATCGATTTTTGGAGTTGGGCGATGCGTGCTTCCTTCGCGTTGCTCTCATCGCGCTGCTGTTCCAATCGCCGGACGCCTGCGTTTCTCGCCTGGACCTCCCGAGCTGGGGCGAACGCGGCTCTCTGCTGGGCAAGAACTTGCGAAGGTGGAGTTCTATCGCTGGCGCTGCTGCGGACGTTTCCCGGCGTTGAGGCGAGAAGCGGGAAAGAGGGCTGCCGCAACTGCTGAACTGTGGCGTTCAGGGGGGCGAGCGATTGTTGCTGCTGCGCTTGGGAGCGTTTTAGGTCCGCATCGAACTTCTGTAGCGCGGCTGCTCCGGTTATCGCAGCCGTGCCGAGGACCAATCCGAAAAACAGCGCCGCGCATAATCCAATCGCAAGAAAGGACGAAACCAGGAGGGCCAGGCCCCGGTTGACCTGATGGGTGCACATCGCGACCACGGCCGTGATGAGTGCGACGCTGAAGAAAAGATTCCCGGGCGGGAAAAACCAGCTGATCGAAAGTCCAAGGCCGAAGCAAATCCAGCCGGCTTTCAACGCCGTCGTGGACGCGGCCGGGACTGGATCGTCCCGCCGTTCGAGGACAGAAGATGCCACGGTCGTAACCGGAAGTGCAGGCCATCTGCCGGAGTCGTGCTTCAGGAGCGGGAACAACTCGTCGATGGTTTTCCAACGAGGGGAGCCGATTTCCCGGCACGGATCATTATTTCGTAAACGTCCCGCGCGATAAAGATCGGCAATTTGGTCGGGGGAAAGCGGGGTATGAAAACCCTCGACTTGCAGCTCGTAGAATTTCACCTCCCGCTTTCGAGCAGCTAATATGCCGCTGCTTCCCAGGCCGCACCTTCCCCTGGCGCCTAGTTTGCCGCGATTCGCGAGCCGCGGCCGTGCGATTCGAGTTTCGCCTGTGCCACGGCGGGGCCGAGCCGTGCATTGGCCACTTCGATCTTCGTGCCGACGCCAACCGCGGCGAAGAGCTGTGCGACGTCGCGCGAGCGCATCCGGATGCAACCGCAACTCGCCGGCCGTCCGATGAGCCTCTCCTCGGGCGTTCCATGAATGTAGATGTTGCGGGCGAAGGCGCGGGCGTTGCGTTTTTCCAAACCCCGCAGCCAAAGGATCCGCGTCACGATAGGATCGCGTCCCGGCGCGTTGGGCCGGAGAATTTCGCCGGTTGGCAAGCGGGATTTGAAGACAGCGCCCAAGGGCGCAGTGGCGCCAATCTTGGAAGCGATCGCCATGGTCCCGATGGGCGTGGCATAACTGCCCGAACCATCCCCGAGCCCGAACTTCGAAGTCGAAACCGGGAACCGTGCGACGACAACGCCATCATCGATTAACGCTAGCGTTTGGTCGGGGACGCTCACGACGATGGATGGCGTTGCCATCGCCGGAACGGGGCTAACAATCGCCACGGTCAAACTAAGCAACAGCATGCTGAATTGGAGAAGCCTCATGCGGCTGCTGTTAAAGCGGGCTTCATGCCAACCCCGAAACGCGGATTACGATCAGAGGTCCGAAAACTCGGCTGGGCAGTATATCATTCACGGGCGATAGTCCCCGCCCATGGCTCGGCGAACGAAGGATCTTCATCTCGCGCGTTACCGAATCGATCGCCCGAAGAAATTTCGCCTCAAAGACTTTGATCCCGGCGATACGGGCGGGATTCAGTCGAAAGAGGGCGTCGCAAAGCAGCTCGCGGAAGGGGTGGAGACGATCTGCGAATTGCAGGAGCGACTCTACGCCCAGGCTGAATGGTCGTTGCTCCTCGTCTTCCAGGCGATGGATACCGCCGGCAAAGACGCCACCATCAAGCACGTCCTTTCCGGCGTGAATCCGCAGGGCTGCCGGGTCACTTCCTTCAAGGCGCCGAGTCACGAGGAACTGGCGCATGATTTTCTCTGGCGCGCGGGGAAGGCCATGCCGGAGCGCGGGCACATCGGAGTGCTAAACCGGAGCTACTACGAGGAGGTGCTCGTCGTCCGGGTTCATCCCGATTTCCTGACAAATCAGCGCATCCCCAGAAAGCTGATCACGAAACGAATCTGGCACGAGCGCTACGCGAGCATCAACGATTTCGAACGCCACCTGACCCGCAACGGAACTGTCGTCCTCAAGTTTTTCTCCACCTTTCACATGAGGAACAGCGCCGGCGTATCCTGGAGCGAATCGAGCGGAAAGAAAAAAACTGGAAGTTCAACAAGGACGACCTGGTGGAGCGGAAGTATTGGGAGGGCTACATGGATTCCTTTGAAGAAATGGTGCGCTCTACTTCCACCGACTGTGCCCGATGGCACGTCGTGCCAGCCGATCACAAATGGTTTACCCGGCTGGTCGTCTCATCCCTCATTATCGAAAAGCTGCGTTCGCTCGACCTTCATTTTCCGAAGCTGAACGCCGAGCAAAAAAAGGAAATGATCAAGGCCCGCGCCAAGCTGGCCGGGGATAAGTCGAACTAGCCTGGTTCTCGGTCAGCCTT
>JALYIN010000139.1 GCA_030775765.1 Verrucomicrobiota bacterium | reverse complement strand
GTGGACCGCTGCGAAACACACCAGGAGGAAGCGTTTGCGATCAACGGCGAAGCGCCCGGGGTGCTCGCGGAAATCTGCGCGCGAAAGAAAGCGCGGTTCATTCACATTAGCACCGATTACGTCTTCGATGGGGAGAAGCACAAGCCATACACGGAAGCAGACGAAGCGGAGCCGGTCAGCGTTTACGGAGAATCGAAGCGGGCCGGGGAACGGCGGGCGCTTGAGGCAAATGAGCGGGCGCTGATCGTGCGCGTGTCGTGGGTCTTCGGGCCGGACCGGCCGAGCTTCATCGATTGGGCGCTGAACCAGGCGCGCGAGCAGGAAGAGGTTAAAGCGATCACGGACAAATGGGCGACGCCGACTTACGCGCTCGATCTCGCGGAGCTGTTGCAGCCTCTTTTTTTCGGGACCACCGAACGCAATTACAGCGGAATCCTGCATCTCGCTAACCGCGGCGAATGCAGCTGGCAGGAATACGCGCAATGGGGGCTCGATTGCTGCCAGGCCGAGGGCATTTCGATGAAGGCGAAAAAAATTAGCGCATCTTCGCTCGCGGAGATGAAAAGCTTCGTCGCACGACGGCCGGTTTACAGCGTCCTCTCGAGCGCGAAATACGCGGTAGTGACTGGCCAAACGCCGCGCCCGTGGCAGGAAGCGGTAGCGGCGTTCGTGCGCGACTTCGTGGCGAAACGTTAAGATTCTCGCCGAAAAAAAGGCATCTTTCGCGCATCATTGCCGGGGACTACTCAGCGGCAATATGATCCCGGGGTCGAATGACGGTTGCGCCGACGCGGCGCGAACAATTCCAGCGGCGTCGCGCTCGTGGAAATGTATGTGCTGAATTAGTTGGTGGAGACGGCACGCCCTCGTGCCGTTGTTATTCAGCATCGAAGCTTTTCCAGCACGGTCTGAGGGCAGGCTGTCTCAGACTGCCGAATACCCGCTTTGCGCAGGCGCTGATTCAACGTAATGACTCAAAGGCGGTTTGCGGCGCCTTCTCATGCAACCGGTTTCTTCGAGCGGATTTTTTCAGGTGAAAGTGGCGGTGAGCTTCGCTCTTTGCTTCGCGGGCGTGCTCCTCGCGATGATGGCGTGGTCGTCAGCCGCCGGATCCAAGCCGGCTGAAATCATGGCGAAGATCGCGCCGGAGGTTTTGGCGGAGACCGCGGAGGGCGGCAGCGCGTCAATCGTTATCCTGCTCTCCGACCAGGCGGACGTAAGTGCGGCTTATCAAATCAGGGACCAGGATGCGCGCGGTTGGTTTGTCTACAACGGCTTGACTCAGCACGCAGCGCGGACCCAGGTCGGGTTACGCGCGGAACTTGAAGCTCGCGGCGTGAGCTCTCAATCCTTTTGGGCGGCCAACATGGTCGTGGCCACGGCGAACCGCCCGCTGATTGAATCGCTCGCGGCGCGCAAGGACGTGGCGCGGATCGATTCCAACAACCCGGTGCGCTGGATCGAAGATCCGGAAGTGGCGAATTTTGGCGTAACGCCGGAGGCGGCAAACGCGCCGACCGTCGCGGAATGGGGCGTGACGAACGTGAACGCCCCGGCCGTCTGGGCGATGGGATTCAACGGGCAGGGGATGGTGATTGGCGACCAGGATACCGGCCAGCGATGGACCCACAATGCGTTGAAACCGAAGTATCGTGGCTGGAATGGCACTGCCGCCGATCACAATTACAACTGGCACGACGCGATCCATACCGGGGGCGGCACCTGCGGTCCGAACACGCTCGCGCCTTGCGATGACACCGGTCATGGCACCCACACTGCGGGCACGACCGTGGGAGACGACGGATCCGGTAATCAAGTTGGCGTGGCACCCGGCGCGAAATGGATAGGCTGCCGAAACATGGATCAGGGCAATGGGACCCCGGCGACCTATACCGAATGCTTCCAATTCATGATCGCACCGACAGACCTAAGTGGGAACAACGCCGACCCGACGCTGCGCCCGCACGTGCTCAACAATTCCTGGGGATGCCCTTCGAGTGAAGGATGCACCACGGGCGCGGAATTGGAAACGATCGTCAACAATACGCAAGCCGCCGGTATTTTCGTTGTCGTTTCCGCCGGCAACCACGGCTCGGGATGTTCGACGGTGAACGATGCGCCAGCGATCTACGACGCGTCTTTTTCTGTTGGCGCCTATGACATCAACAATGCCCTGGCGGGTTTTAGCAGCCGCGGGCCGAGCACCTACCCACCGAATTTGCTTAAGCCGAACATCTCCGCGCCGGGCGTGACGGTGCGCTCCAGTTACTATTTGAATGATGCGAGCTACGTAAACCTGAGCGGCACTTCGATGGCGGGTCCGCATGTGGCAGGCGCGGTGGCATTGCTCTGGTCGGCGCGCCAATCATTGCTCCGCGATATCACGCGGACCAAGACGCTTCTGCAGAACACGGCAAATCATTCCGTGACGGTTACGCCCCCGCAATCCTGTGGCGGGACCTTATCCTCGACCGATATCCCGAATAATTCCTTCGGCTACGGCCGCGTCGACATCCTCGCTGCGGTCAATGCCTCGGGTTCGCCAACCCCGACTCCGACAGCCACACCTACAGCCACAGCTAGTGCGACCCCAACAGCCACCGCAACAGCGACTTCTACGGCGACCGCTACGGCAACGGCCACGCCTGCCTCGACCGCCACGGTGACTGCGACACCCACCGCGACCGCTACCACCACGCCCACAATAACTCCGACAATAAGTGCGACACCCACGGCAACTCCGACGGCCACACCTCCGACCGCGCTGGGGAACATCTCCTCCCGCCTCGCCGTGGGCACCGGCGATAACGCACTCATCGGCGGATTCATCGTTACCGGTTCGCAGGACAAGAAGGTAGTCGTCCGCGCTCTCGGTCCGTCGCTAAGTTTACCGAACAAGCTGGCGAATCCCACGCTGGAGCTGCGCGATTCCTCCGGCAGGCTGGTGCAGCTGAATGACGACTGGTCCACCTCGCCGAACCGGCAGGCAATCATCGATAGCGGCCTCGCGCCCAGCAACGACCTCGAGTCGGCGATCGTCGCTACCCTGCCGGCGAACGGAAATACGTACACCGCCATCGTACACGGGGTAGGCGGCGCCACCGGAACCGGAGTCGTGGAAGTCTACGATGTCGATCGCTCGGTCGATTCGAAGCTCGGGAATATTTCCAGCCGCGGCCTTGTCCAGACGGGCGACACGCTCTTGATCGTGGGCACGATTGTCGTCGGCACCACACCGCAGAAAGTCATCGTGCGCGCGATCGGGCCGTCATTGAACGTGGCGGGTAAACTGGCCGATCCGACGCTGGAACTACGCGACGCCAACGGCGCGCTAGTTCGGGCGAATGACAATTGGCGCACCGGCGGACAGGAGACCGAGATCATGCAGTCGACGCTGGCGCCGACGAACGATCTGGAGTCAGCCTTGATCGAAACTCTTTCCGCAAATGACGGCTACACCGCGATTGTGCGTGGCGTGGGCGACACGACCGGCATCGCGGTCGTCGAAGTTTACGCGCTGAATTGATTGGAGGCGGCGTGTGCTCGCGGCGAGAAGACTGTGCCTACTCATCGCCCACGGTGCGAGGGCCGTCTCCATCCTTCTGGCGGCACTTTACCTGCTAAACTAAGGGCAATGGACGGACTCAGCCCCCGGCTCACCCGCATCTGGTTTGCTCTCGCTTTTTTTGCCGGAGTTACATTCGCCCGCGCCCAGGTGGCTCCGCCGCCGGCGCCGCCGATCATAAGCGGCTCGTCTTTTTCGATAAATACCCTCCAAGCGCCGGCCGCCCAGCTTTATTCGATCGGCGATCCGACGAATGAAGAGCAATATTATCTTGAGCTGATCAACCGCGCCCGGGGCAACCCATCGGCGGAAGGCGTGCGCCTGGCGACTACGACGGATTCCAACGTCGTCTCCGCTTATAGCTCGTTCGGCGTGAACCTTGTTCTGATGCAATCGCAGTTCACCCTGCTCCCACCTGCGCCGCCGCTCTCGATGAACGCAACTCTCACCACGGCGGCTCGGGCCCACAGCCAGAACATGCTGCAAAACAATTACCAGGGACACAGCGGACCGGACGGTTCGCTGACCACGCGGCTGCAAAATTACACCGCGGGCGCGAATGGCTGGTCGATCGGTGAAAATGTCTATGCCTATTCCAAGTCTGTCTGGTACGGGCACGCCGGCTTCGAGGTGGATTGGGGTGGCAGCGCCGCGAGCGGCGGAATGCAATCGCCGCCGGGGCACCGCCAAAACATTCACAGCACAACCTTTCGCGAAGTGGGAATCGGAGTCGTCCTCGGCAGCAACGGCGGCGGCGGCGGCGTCGGCCCGCAGTTGGTCACGCAGGATTTTGGGATGGTCGGCGGGCTGCCGCCGTTCGTGACTGGTGTCGTTTATCGCGATCTCAACGGGGACGGTTTTTATGAGCCGGGCGAGGGCATCGGCGGCGTGACAGTTACCGTTTCGAATACAAACAGCTATGCCGTCACCGCCAGCTCGGGTGGATATTCCGTTCCGGTCGCCGGGAGTGGCAATTACACGGTCACCTTTAGCGGCGGTTCGGTGCCGACGACTCAAGCGAACCTCAGCGTCAGCAACGGACAAAACGTAAAGTCGGATTACGTCGTGACGGGTTCGGCGACCCCTACTCCGACGCCTCCCACCGGCCCGACAAGGCTGGCAAACATTTCCACGCGCGCGGTTGTTGGCACCGGCGCGAACGTCTTGGTCGGCGGTTTCATTGTCACCGGAACGCAGAGCAAGAAAGTGATCGTAAGGGGAATCGGCCCTTCGTTGCCCTTGCCGGGGAAATTGCTCAATCCCATGCTCGAGCTCCATGATTCGTCGGGCGCCGTGATCGCGGCGAATGACAACTGGGGGCAGAATGCTAACGCCGCCGAGATCGTCGATAGCGGCGTTGCTCCGACAAATCCCAACGAATCTGCGGTCCTGATGAGCCTCGCTCCCGGCTCGTATACCGCAGTCTTGAGCGGCGTGAACCAAACAACGGGCACGGCTGTCGTGGAAGTCTACGATCTCGATGGCCCGGCGGCTTCGAAGCTGGCCAATATCTCGACGCGCGCCTTCGTCCAGGGCGGCGACAATGTCCTGATCGGTGGGCTTATTGTGGTGGGGCAAACGGCCGCGAACGCCATCGTGCGCGCCATTGGGCCGTCGCTCACGGTGCCGGGCGCAATGGCCGATCCGACCCTGGAATTACGCGACGCGAACGGAGTTCTGCTCGCCTCGAACGATAACTGGCGGTCCAGCCAGCAAACCGCGATCATCGCCACTGGCGTCGCGCCGACACACGATGCCGAGGCAGCGATTGTCACGACGTTTTCGCCCGGCTCTTACACCGCTATCGTCCGCGGTGCGAACGGGACTACGGGCGTTGCGCTCGTCGAAGTCTACCAGCTCGATTGAGTTCCTGGAGACGGCACGCCGTTGTTCTCAAGCTTCTGCCCGCGGCCTGAGGGCAGGGCGTCTGCAATGGATTGACATCAAACGCGTTCTCCATTTTGCTTTCCGCTATGAACGGCAAACGAATTTGGTTCCTCGGCCTCCTCTGTTTTTCACTCGCCGCCACGACGCAAGCTTCGTTGGTCTTTGAAAAGACCACGATTGATCTGAATCCGGAGTTGGGCGCCACGAAAGTGGATGCCGTCTTCAAATACGAAAACAAGGGGGCCACCCCTGTTCATATCAAGGCGGTGAAGCCTTCGTGCGGCTGCACCACCGCGGCGCTCGCCAAGAACGATGTCGCGCCCGGGGAGAAGGGCGAAATTACGGCGACGTTCAGTATCGGCGATCGCAGTGGCCTTCAGGTGAAGACGGTCTCGGTCGAGACCGACGATCCGAAAGCGCCGCAGACGGTCTTGACCTTCAAAGCCACCATTGCTCAGGCGTTGGACGTGACGCCGAACTTCGTTTTCTGGCAGGCGAATGAGGCAGCCAAGCCGAAGACGATCATAGCGAAGGCCGGTAAAGGCGTGACGATCAAGAAAGTGGAGGTGGTTTCTTCCAGCGGCGATTTCACCGCGAAAGTCGAACCCGGCTCGACGGCGGGTGAATTCAAGATCCAGGTGCAGCCGAAAGACACGACCAAACCGCTCAACGCCAGTCTCACAATCAAGCCCGATTTAACTCCCGAAAAAGTTTTCTACGCCTCGGCGCGCGTGATGCCTCCGGGCGCGGCGCAGCCGTAAATCGTGAAGGCGCTGCTTCGGCAGAGCGTGGCACTGCTCGCTCTCGCGTTGCTGCCGGCTGCCGTTCAGGCGCTCTACTTGCGGGATAAAATTCCCTGGCAAGCGCGCGTCGCCGAATCGGACCTGGTCAGCGTGGAAGCAGCTCGGGCCTGGGGCGCGAACGCGCATTGGGTGGATGCCCGGCCGGCCGAGGAAATCGATCGCGCCCACATTCCCGGCGCGGTTCCATTAAATGAAGATCGCTGGAATGAATTGCTCCCGCAGTTCCTGGCAACGCAATGGTCGCCGGAAAAGAAAATCGTCGTCTACTGCAGTGCGGCGAGCTGCAACCTGGCGGAGGACGTCGCCCGGCGCTTGCGCGAGGAAGCGAAGCTGCCTAACGAGATTCGGATCTTGAAAGGCGGTTGGGAAGCTTGGGTCGCGCAGAAGAAATGAAGCAATACCTCTGGCGCGTAGTCGCCATCATCATCGGGGGACTCTTCGTCTACGCGGGCGCGGTCAAAGTGATCGACCCAGTCGAATTCGCGAGGGACATCGACAATTACAAAATGCTGCCGTGGCCGGCGGGCGTCTGGTTGGGATTGTATCTGCCGTGGCTGGAAATTCTTTGTGGTCTCGCGTTGATCGCCCGCGTTCTTTACCGCGGCAGTGTTTTTCTTCTCACGGCGCTGATGGCGCTCTTCATCTTCATCACCATCATCGCCAAGATGCGCGGTCTTGATGTCAGTTGCGGCTGCTTCGGCCACGCCAGTAAGTACCTCAGTTTCGCCTGGCACCTCGTGCTCGATTTCCTGTTGCTGGGCGGACTCGTTCTGCTGTGGAAAAGCTCTCCCCCGCGCTCCGATGCCCCACTCGCCTGACGCTCTTTCTATTCGCGCCGCAACGGATGCGGACCGCGACGCGATCTGGGAGATTTTTCACGCGACGGTCGCGCCGGGTGATGCCTTTGTTTACAATCCGAATACGCCGCGCGGAGAAGCCGAAGCGTATTGGTTTGCGAAGGGCACGCGCTCCTACGTCGCGCAGCAGGATGGAAAAGTAGTTGGAAGCTACATCCTGCGCGCAAACCGGCCCGGGCTGGGGGACCACGTCGCGAATGCCGGCTTCATGGTGGCGCCCGAAGGACGCGGGCTTGGGGTTGGTCGCGCCATGGGCGAGCACGCGCTGGCCGAGGCGCGTCGGCTCGGTTATCGCGCTATGCAATTTAACTTCGTGATCTCGACGAACGAATCGGCCGTGCACCTGTGGAAGCAACTCGGTTTTGAGATCGTCGGCACGTTGCCCGGCGCCTTTCGCCACGCCCGGAAAGGTTTTGTCGACGCTTACGTGATGTTCCGTTCGCTCGACGTAACATAAAATGGACGTATCTTCGGCCTAACGAATGCAAACGGTGATCATGGTTGTCACGACCGGACGCGGGTCCTTGCGGAACAAGATCATGAGCGATTCGCAGCTGGAGAAGAAATTCAAGCTCGTCCCGAGCGAACATCAGCGCCCAGGGCGTCCGCACGGCTGGGCCAAAATTCACAGCGCGCGCGAAGCGCATGGCGTGATCAATCTCGAATGGCATAGCCGCACCGGGGTCCTCATTTGCCGGGTCGTGACGAAACTGGGGAACAAACCCAATTCCATCATCGGCGATTTCATTGATTACCTGCTCGCCCGTCACCAGAGCCGCATCCTTGCCATCCACATCATGCGGCGGTGAATACTGGAGCCGAAGACGATTACAGATCCGTGAACGGATCGCGCTTCACGATCGTGCCGCTTTCGCCTTGTTGCTGGATCAACTTCGCGACGAGACCGGTCCAACCGGTTTGATGACTGGCGCCGAGGCCGGCGCCGCTATCTCCATGAAAATATTCGTGGAACCAATAGTGATCGCGATCGTACCCGGCGCGGAGCGCGTCGCCGCAGGATCGCTCGAAGGGGCGTTCCCCGTTTTCATCCCGCAACCAAAGCCGGATGAGACGATTGGATAGATCGTTCGCCACCTCGTTGAGGGTGAGGAAGGAGCCGGAACCGGTCGGGCATTCCACCTTGAATTCGTCCCCGTAATAGTGGTGGAATTTCTGGAGCGACTCGATCAGCAGATAATTAATGGGAAACCAGATGGGCCCGCGCCAGTTCGAGTTGCCGCCAAACATATTCGTCTGGGCTTCTCCGGGGTCATACCGAACCTCGCGTTCGGATCCATCCTCCGACCGCAGAATGTAAGGATGCTCCGCGTGCGCCTTGCTCAGCGATCGCACTCCGTAGTCGCTCAGGAACTCGTTCGGATCGAGCATCCGGCGGAGCAAACATTTCATCCGATGACCGCGCGTGATCGAAATCAGGCGGCGCTCGCCGGCGCCCGGGTCGTGCCAGCGCGAGATGAGGCTTGCGAGATCGGGCCGGGCGTCGAGGTACCATTCGAGCCGTTCCTTGAATCCAGGCATGGCGTCGAGCAGCTCGGGCTCGATCGTTTCAACAGCGAGCAACGGCATCAACCCAACGAGAGAGCGGACACGTAACGGCAAGTAGCGTTGGTCCGGCAGGTGGAGCACGTCGTAATAAAATTGATCCGGCTCATCCCATAGCCCGATTCCTTGCCCGCCGAGATTGTTCATCGCTCCGGCGATCCCGAGGAAATGCTCGAAGAATTTCGTCGCGATGTTCTCGTAGACGGGATTTTGTCGGGCCAGCTCGAGTGCCATTCGCATCATGTTCAGGCAAAACATTCCCATCCAACTGGTGCCGTCACTTTGCTCGAGATGGCCGCCGCCGGGCAGCGGCGCGCTCCGGTCGAACACGCCGATGTTATCCAGCCCGAGGAACCCGCCCTGAAAAATATTCTTTCCTTCCGAGTCTTTCCGGTTCACCCACCAGGTGAAACCGATGAGCAATTTGTGGAAGACCGTTTCCAGGAAAGCGCGATCGCCTTTGCCGGTTTGTTTCTCCTCGATTTTGTAAACCCGCCACGCGGCCCAGCCGATCACGGGCGGATTCACGTCGCCGAAGTTCCATTCGTAAGCGGGCACCTGGCCGTTCGGATGCTGGTACCATTCGCGCAGGACGATATCGAGCTGGCCCTTGGCGAAGAGCGGATCGACCAGCGCCAGCGGCAGGCAATGGAAGGCCAGGTCCCAGGCTGCGTACCACGGATACTCCCACTTGTCCGGCATCGACATGACGCGTTCGTTATAAAGATGGCGCCACTCGGCGTTGCGGCCGCTCTTTCGTTCCACGGGCGGCCGCGGCTGGCCGGGATCGCCTTCGAGCCAATCCTCGATGATGTAGTAATAGAATTGCTTGCTCCAGAGCATCCCCGCCAGCGCCTGCCGATGGATCAACCTGTGTTCCTCCCTTAAACAGGACGGCTCCAGCGCGGCGTAAAATTCGTCGGCTTCGCGTTTCCGCGCGCGCATGACCGCGTCGAATTGCTCGAACGCATCCTGTTCCAGCACCGGTAAACACACGGGCCGCGGAATTCTGCCCGGTTCGCCGGACGGATGCTCTTCTTCCACCGCTTCGCTGACGCGGCCGAACCAGAGCCGCACCACTTTGCTCTCGCTTGGTGCAATCGTGAACGGGTAATGCGCGGCGGCTTTGGTTCCGACGCGCCCGGAATTCACCGCTTCCTGACGGCCATGGACAATGAAATCGTTGATCCCATCTTTCACGAACTGGTGCCGGCTTGGTGAAGAAAAGAGGCGCTCAGAATTGGTTTCGTTTTCCGTGAAGAGCAGGTCGCTCGCGTCTTCGCAGTGCAGCGTGTAATCGCCCAGCGCGGGATGGCTAGCCTGGATAGTCGGACAATGTTGGGCCAGATCGGAGCCGGCGCGCAGCAGGCACCGGCGATCGCCCCGGCCCCACGACCAGGTGTTACGAAACCAGATCGTGGGCAACACGTGCAGCACCGCCGGTTCCGGCCCGCGATTGGTTGCCGTCACCGAAATAAAGCAATCGTCCGGGTCGACCTTGGCGTATTCGAGAACGATGTCGAAGTAGCGGTGCTCGCGCAGGACGCCCGTGTCCCACAACTCTGGTTCGGGCGCTTCTTTCGGCCGGCCGTGGTTGGCCGCCACGAGTTCATCGTAGGGAAACCGCGTCTGTGGATACCGATAGAGCATCCGCATGTAGCTGTGGGTCGGCGTGCAATCGGTATAGAAGTAAACCTCCTTCACATCTTCGCCGTGCGATCCCTGCGGACCGGTCACGCCGAAGAGTCGCTCCTTCAAAAACGGATCGCGCCCGTTCCAGAACGCGAACGCGAGGCAGAGCCGCTGCTTGAAATCGCAGATCCCGCCGATGCCGTCCTCGCCCCAGCGGAAGGCGCGGGACCGTGCCTGATCGTGAGGGAAATAATTCCACGCGTCGCCGGCCGCGCTGTAATCCTCCCGGACGGTGCCCCAGGCCCGCTCGGCGAGGTATGGCCCCCAGAGATGCCAGCGCTCGTCCCGATTATTCTCCGCGAGGCGCTGCTGCTCGGCGTTCACGAAGGCGATTAGCAATCAAAAATCGGCGATCGGCAATCGAAAATGGAACTACTCCCACTCGATCGTGCTGGGCGGCTTCGTCGAGATGTCGTAGCAGACGCGGTTAACGCCTTTCACTTCGTTGATGATCCGGCTGGAAATGCGCGCCAGCAATTCGTAGGGAAGCCGCACCCAGTCCGCCGTCATGCCATCCTGGCTTTCCACGATGCGGATCGCCACCGTGTCTTCGTAAGTTCGCTGGTCGCCCATTACGCCGACGGAGCGCACCGGCAACAGGACAGCGAACGATTGCCACACGCGATAATACCAATCCGACGCCTTCATTTCGCTCACCACGATCGTGTCGGCATCGCGCAAAATCCGCAGCCGTTCCGGCGTGACTTCGCCAAGAATCCGCACCGCCAATCCTGGCCCGGGAAATGGCTGCCGGTAAACAATCTCTTTCGGCAGTCCGAGTTGCAGCCCAGCCTGCCGGACTTCGTCCTTAAATAACTGGCGGACAGGTTCCACTAGTTCGAAATGCATTTTCTCCGGCAGACCGCCAACGTTGTGATGGCTCTTGATCACGTGTGCCGGGTTTCCGCCGATCGCGACGCTCTCGATCACGTCGGGGTAGAGCGTGCCCTGCGCGAGAAAATGGTAACCACCGTGTCCGCCGGAACCGTTCGCCGCATCTTCGGCCAGCAATTCTTCAGTCGCATGCTGAAAGACTTCGATGAAGTCGCGCCCGATAATTTTCCGTTTCTCTTCCGGATCGGTGACGCCATACAGTGATGTTAGAAAGCGATCCGCCGCGTCGACATACTTGAGGCGAATGTGAAAATTCTCTTCGAAGACCCGCTGGACCATCTCTTCCTCGCGCGAGCGGAGCAGGCCGTTGTTAACGAAAATGCAGGTGAGCTGGTCGCCGATCGCCTTGTGCAGAAGGGCCGCGACGACCGACGAATCGACGCCACCGCTTAGGCCGAGAACGACCTTTTGATCGCCCACTTGTCGACGCACGCGCTCGCACGCTTCCTCGATGAACGACCCCATCGTCCAATCCATCGAGCACCCGGAAATATGGAAGACGAAGTTCTGGATGATCTCTTTCCCGCGGGGCGTGTGCGCTACTTCGGGATGAAACTGGAGCGCGTACAGTTTCCGCGCGGGATCTTCCATCGCGGCGAAAGGTGAGTTCTCCGTGTGGGCGGCGCTGCGAAATCCGGCGGGCATGGCCGTGACTTTGTCGCCGTGACTGCTCCAGATATCGATTTGCTCTCCGATCCCATCGAAAAGCTTCGAGCCGTTCGCGACGTGCAACATGCCCGCGCCGTACTCGCGCCGCTCGCTGAATTCCACCTGGCCGCCCAGATGATACGCCATCAGTTGCATCCCGTAACAAATGCCGAGCACCGGAATACCGAGGGAAAAAATCTTCGGATCCACCTGCGGGGCGCGCTCGTCGTAAACGCTCGCCGGTCCGCCCGAGAGTACGATCCCTTTCGGCTTCAGCGCGGCCGCTTCTTCCGCCGGAATATTGAACCGGACGATCTCGGAATAGACCTGGCACTCCCGAATTCGCCGCGCGATTACCTGGGTGTACTGCGAGCCAAAATCGAGGATCAGGATTTTCGAATGCGCAGTAGCGGCGGCCTTTTTCACGGATGCATTTGCTTGATTGAGGGATCGTCCGAGCGATCCATCGGGCCCAAAGTCCCGTTGCCGGTAATGCCGCGCTGGAATTTTTGCGGCACCTCCTGCATGACCGGTTTTTCGAGAGGATCGGCGCAACCCGCGAGGAGAACCGTGGTCGCGATGCAGAAAGCAATCGAGAAGGCCTTCAAGCGCGAAGGATACTTAAGAAAGTGACCAGTGACAAGTGACGAGTGACCCGTTTTTGGAATCGGCATGTCACTTCCACTCTTTACTTGTCTTTGATCACTGCTCACTGATCACTTTCCCCAATGATTGATCCGGAAGTCTTGCTCCAAGGCTACCGCCTGGGTGTTTTCCCGATGGCCATGACCGATGGCGCCATCGAATGGTTCTCGCCCGACCCGCGGGCGATCCTGCCCCTCAAAGGATTCCACGTCCCGCACACCCTCGAGCGGACCGTCCGCAAAAAGAGCTTCGAGATCCGGCTCGATGTTTCCTTCACGGAAGTGATGCGGGAATGCGCGCGTCGGCCGGAGACCTGGATCAATGAGGAGATCATCGCAAGTTACACGCGTCTCCATGAGTTCGGCCACGCCCATTCCATCGAAGCGTGGCAGGACCGCAAACTCGCCGGGGGCCTCTACGGCGTGGCGATCGGCGGCGCGTTCTTCGGCGAATCGATGTTCCACCACGTCCGCGAGGCCTCGAAGGTCGCGCTGCTTGGTTTGGTCGAGCATCTCCAGAAGCGTCGCTTCGTGCTCCTCGATACCCAATGGCTCACGCCCCACCTCCAACAATTCGGCGCCATCGAAATCCCGCGCGCTGATTACCTCCATCTTCTGACCACCGCCGTAAATCTCCCCCGAAGTTTCGCCGATTGATCCTTCCGGCCATACTCAATCCTCCAGTCTCCATCCTCGCTCCGCTTTCCGTTTGCTCCTCGCGCGTAATTTCGCATAGTGACGCCCTCTAAACGAAGCGCGTGATCGCGCGCGCACGGCTGGGTAGCTCAGTTGGTAGAGCAGTGGACTGAAAATCCACGTGTCGGGGGTTCAATTCCCTCCCCAGCCACCTTTCCAAAGTATCGGCGCCAGGGGGAGCTATTCCGTTCTTAGCGCGGCCATCGGGCTGATGCGGGTGGCGCGGCGGGCGGGGAGCCAGGTGGCGAATAGCGCGGCAATGGCGAGGGTGAGGGGAGCGAACGTGAACGCGACAGGGTCGAGAGCGCCGACTTCGTAGAGCAGGCCGCTCAGGATTTTTCCTGTGCCCGCCGCGAGGAGGAGGCCGAGGACGATTCCGCTCAGGAGCATGAAGGAACCTTCGCGCATGATCATGCGCAGGACGGTGCCGGGTTGGGCGCCGAGAGCCATACGAATGCCGATCTCGCGGGTCCGTCGCGCGACGGAGTACGCTTTCACGCCATAGAGACCGACGACGGCGAGGCCCAACGCGAGCCCGCCGAAGACGGAGAACATGGCGGCGCCAGCGCGGACGACCCAAAGCTGGAAATTGCTATCGAGATGTTGCGAGAAGCTTTTGAGCGACAAGACTGGCAACGCGGGACCGACTTCGCGAACGGTGCGGCGAAGCAGATCGGCGGTGCTCGCTTCGGTTCCAGCGGAAAGAGAACGGAACCGGACGATGAAGGAAACGTTGCTCTGGAATCCGCGCGCGAAGGGAAGGTAGATCTGGCCCGGCGAATCTTTTTCGAAGAGCCCCTGTTTCGTGGTCGGAACGATGCCGACGATCTCGATCGTTTCTTTTCCGGTCTCGCCGCTGAGATCGCCGCTCATGCCGACGCTGCGGGAGTTGTTCTTGGCTTTGGGCGCGTTGTCGCTGGCGTATTGGATGCGCTGGCCGAGCGCGTCACCTTCGGGCCAAAGTTTTTTCGCCAGCACTTCATCGATGATAGCGACCATTGGTCCGCCCGCCTGGGTGGTTTCGGCCAGATTGAAGGCTCGGCCGCGCGTAACCGGCAGACCGACGGTGGCGAAGTAATCGGCGCCCACACTGTTCCAGGCTGCGCTAAAGGCGAGGCCTTCGGCGGCGGTGGCGGGCTTCGCGTCGGGCGCCGGTTGCACGCCGGCACGCTGGATATTTCTATCTAACGAAATTATACCGAAGGGAACGGTGGCCGATACGCTGGTGTGTTCTACCGCGGGCAAGGCAGAGAGGCGTTCTTCGAGTGTGCGGTAAAGATCCTGGGCGCGTTTCTGATCGTAGCCGGCCAGGCTGGCGTCCGTCTCGAGAAGGAAACTGGCTCCGGGTTTCATTCCCGTATCGACGGAGGCAGCTTTGCCCGCGCCGCGAATGAAGAGCGCGGCGGCGGTGAGCAAGGCAAGTGAGAACGCGATTTGCGCGACAACCAACGGATTGCGCGGGAGGAATTTCCAGCGGCGCCTAACGACATCTTCGCCTGCCTGTTCCTTGAGATCGGCGACCACCGCGCTGCGGGAAAGTTTGAGCGCCGGTCCGAGCGCGAAGCCGAGCGTTCCGACGACGCAGAAAGCGAACGTCGCCGCGAGAATGGAAAAATTCGGTCCGGCCAGCCAGACGATATCGAGCGGCAACATCTTGCCGAGCGAAGCGACGAGGAGATCGGACGACCAAAGTCCGAGCACGAGGCCGCACGCGCCGCCGAGCAGTGCGAGGACAAAACCTTCCATGAGCAGCTGGCGCACGATCCGAAAACGACTGCCACCAAGCGCGCGGCGGATCGCAATTTCTTTCCGCCGCGCGGTGCCGCGCGCGAGCAGCATGTTGGCGAGGTTAAGGCACGCCACCAGCAGGACCACGATCGCCATTCCGAGGAGCATCGGGGCGATTGATTGCAGGCCGCCATTTCCCGAAGGCGATGTGCTGACAGAGAAACGGGAGATCGGGGTGGTCGTGAACGTCTGGTCTTTTTGCTCGACCGGAAACGCTTTCTCGAGGTTCGCCGCGAGGCCTTCCAGGGCGGGCTTCGCGCTGGCCGCGGTCATGCCTGGCTTGAGGCGTCCGATGACGATCAACTGTTGTCCCGCGCGATCGCCGAACGCACTCTTGTTCTCATGCTCGAAATCATTCGCGATGCGGTCGTAGTTGCTGAGCGGCAGCCAGACTTCGACGGAAAATATTTGGAGGGTTCCTGTAAAGCCGCGCGGGGCGATCCCAACGACGGTGAAAGGATGTCCGTTGACCAGAAGCTCGGAGCCGAGTACGGCGGGATCGAGATTATGTTTCTGCCAATAGGCGTAACTGACAATCGCGACGGGCGCGTTGCGTCCGAGGGTTTCTTCGTCCGGCAAAAAGGTGCGACCGCGAGCCATTGGAACGCCGAGCACCGAGAAATAATCTGAGCTGACGATGCCGCCAAACGTCCGGCGGGTGTCGCCTTTCTGGCCGACCCCGATCATGGCGAGGTTGTAGGCCATGACGTCGGCGAAGACGGTGTTCTGGGCGCGGATGTCGGTGTAGGTGGGATAGGAAAATCCGCGATACGTCTTCGGGTTCTTTTTGTCCTGCGAGAAGACCTGGAGGACTTCCTGGGCCTTGGCGTAAGGCGGCGGTGCGAAAAACATCGTGTGGACGAGGCTAAAGACGGCGGTGTTGGCGCCAATGCCGAGGGCGAGAACGATGACAGCTGTGAGGGTGAATCCCGGCGCCTTGAAAAGCTGGCGGAGAGCGAACTTGAGATCCTGGATCATATGCAGTGAGATGCCGGTTCGGGCGCGTTCGGATTCAAAAATCGCGGACGGTGAAGATGTTGCGCCGGCGAAACGGGCAGGGGAAATTCCTAAATGGATTTAGCGAATATCAAAGACGCGGGGGAATGGTTCGAAGTGCTGCAAACCAGCAAGCGGACCCAGACCGCCATGATGACGCTGGCACCCGGGGACGACACCGGCAATAAAGCGGAAGCGCATGAGAAGAGCGATCAGGTCTTGTTGATGCTTTCTGGGAAGTTGTCGGGAACGGTGGGTCCGGAAACGGTGGAATTGAAAAAGGGCGACGTGCTTTTGATCCGCGCCGGAACGCCGCATCGTTTTAAGAATTCCGGCCGGCGACGCGCGGTGACGTTTAATGTCTATTCGCCGCCGGAATACCCTCGTGACACGAAGGGGTGATCAGGCCGGCACCAGCGGCGTGAAATCGTAGGGAGACGAGGTCGCGTTAAACTTCGGGTAAAGGAATTTGCTCACTGGCAGGTTTTCCTTGGCGAGGCCGGCGGCTTGTTGCAGCCCTGCCTCGCGCAAGCGCGAGAGCGCCTGCTCCAGCAGCCGGGTTCCGAACCCGCGATTTCGATATTCCATCGAGACGCACGGGCCGGGTATCAGGTGCATGTCCGCCTCGGCCTCGGTGGAAATCACGGACGCCCCGATAATGCGAGTGCCATGGCGCAGCGCCAGAAAACTGCATGCCGACGAAGCGAACCCGCGTTCCAGCCACGCCTCGATTTTTTCCGTCACCTCTTGCAGCTCCGGGCTCCACATCGGATCGAGCACGAACGAGCTTGAGATGATCTTGCGCAGTTCCTTTTCGTCCTCCGCCGTCGCCGCCCCGATCTCGTAATGTTCCGGCAGCGGGTTCTCGAAGGTGGGAAGCTGGGTCAAGTCCCAGGTGAATCGTATCCAGTTGCTCAGCTTCATAGAGGTGCCCGGTAGTATCGTTCGCGGAAGGGCCGCCGCAACTGCGCTTCCAGAGTAAAACTTCGTGCGCCGGGCTGAGGTTTCGTGCCTTTTTTTGCGACCAAATTCGGTCGCGGCCGCCTAGATCGTCTGGACGGCCTTGAGCGTTTCGTGGAACGAACCGTAAAGCTCGCGATACTGGGCCACGCCACGTCGCAGGACCGGCTTGAAGTTCGCCAGGTCCGCGATGTTCACGATCAGGTCCACGCTCTGCACGAACGCGCTCATGGCGTCGTTTGTCGGAAATTGATGGCTCAAGAGCACGAGGAAATGCTCCCGCCGCTCGGCGCCCGGCCGCCTGACCATGGCGCGCAGGATCGGGTTGTTTTGCGGGGTGGAGCCTTTGAAGTTTTCGTAAACGATCACGACGTTGTAGCTGTAGGTCTTCAGCTTGAGGAGGACGTCTTCCTCGAATAAACCGAGGTGCACCTTGTAGGTCATGTCGATCAACTGAGGCACGACCATTTTCTGGTATTGCTGGTGATCGACGCACACCAGTGCGGTGTTGTCGCCGAGATCGAAGAAAGAGGAGTCTTGCGTTTCCATGGATTAACGGAAGGCGTTTGCGGCCACATCGAGTCGCAGGCCGGAGTCGAGATCGCTGTCCACGCCGCGCGCTTTTTGGATGAGATCGAGCCCGCGGCTGACGCGACCCTTGCGACTGGCGAAGAGGCGCGCGGTCTCTTCCGTTATGCAATCGCTCTCGTAAGCGTTGAGGATGGACTGGTCGAACGTCATCCAGCCGAACGGCGAGCTTGCCTCGATGATTTCGTAGAAGCTGCGGTGCTCGCCTTCGCCGATCGCGATCGTTTCGCGGGTGCGAAGATTGTTGCCCAAAATTTCCGTGAGCAATTGCCGGCCGCCACCGATTTTCGGCGCGAGACGCTGGCTTACAATATAGCGCAACGTGTCCGCGAGCCGGATGCGGAGCTGCTGCTCTTCGCCGAGGGAAAAAAGTCCGAGGATACGATTGATCGCCTGACCGGCATCGACTGTGTGGAGTGTGCTTAACACGAGGTGGCCGGTCTCGGCCGCCATCAACGCAACTTCGACCGTCGCGCGGTCGCGCATTTCACCCACGAGGATAACCTTGGGCGCCTGCCGAAGGGCCGCGCGCAAACCATTAGGATAATTGTTGAAATCGTGGCCGAGCTCGCGCTGGTTGAAGGTGGCGCGTTTTGTCGGATGCACGAATTCAATTGGGTCCTCGAGGGTGACGATATGGACCGGCTGCTCTTCGTTGATCTCGTTGAGCAACGCCGCCAGGGTGGTCGTCTTGCCGCTGCCCGTGGCGCCGGTGACGAGAACGAGCCCCGTCTTTTCCTTCGCGATTTCCTTGAAAATGGGAGGCAATAGCAGGCTTTCGATGTCGGGGATGTGACCTTCGAGTTTTCGCAGCACGATCGAAAAATGGCCCTGCTGCCGGAAGATGTTAACGCGGAAACGTGCTTCCTCGCCCAGCGAGTAACTGCAGTCGCACGAGCCGCCAGTAAGATAATCGTAGATCAACCGGCGATTCCCCTGCATCAACGTCAACGCGATTTGCTCGGTCTGGTAAGGCGTCAGGGCGTCGATGGGTGGGTCGACATAGACTGGTTTCAATTCGCCGAAATCCTCGACCTGCATGGGATGGCCTACGGAAAAGTTCAGGTCCGAGATGCCGTCGTAGGTTTGCAGCATCGCGGACAGGATTTTGTTAAGATCGGGAATTCGCATCAGGCAGGTTCCTATTCTTCCGAGCCATCCATCGGCGGTTCCTTGAGGAAGGGCCGAAATTTCTTTTTATCACTCGCCTTGTCATAGGCTTCCTCGGGCGAAATGCGGGCGTGCCGGAGATGCTCCATGATGGCGTCGTCGAGCGGCTGGTTGCCCTTCTTTTTGCCGACCTGGATCATGCCGGGGATCTGGTGGGTTTTGCCTTCGCGGACGAGGTTCGCGATGGCCATGTCGACGACGAGGATTTCGAGAGCGGCCACGCGGCCCGGCTTATCGATCCGCTTGAAAAGATTCTGCGCCACGACACCCTTGAGTGACTCCGCCAGAGTGGCTTTGATCTGGTTCTGCTGATTGGTCGGGAAAACATCGATGATGCGATCCACCGCCTTGGACGCGCTGGAAGTATGGAGTGTTCCGAAAACCAGGTGACCCGTGGCGGCTGCGGTCAGCGCCAGCTCAATCGTTTCGAGGTCGCGCAATTCGCCGACGAGCAGGATGTCCGGATCTTCGCGCAACGCGCCGCGAAGCGCCGACGCAAACGAGCGGGTGTGCACCCCCACTTCGCGATGCTGCACGAGGCAATTCTGGCTGCGGTGGACGAATTCAATCGGATCTTCGACTGTGATGATGTGGTCGTGGCGATGGAGATTCGCGTAATCCATCATCGCGGCCAGGGTGGTCGATTTACCGGAACCGGTTGGGCCGGTGACGAGGACGAGGCCTTTTTTCAGCATCGGGAATTTCTTCAGGACCGGAGGCAATCCCAGTTCTTCGACCGTGAGGACATTTGAGGGAATTAAACGGAAGACCGCCGAAATGCCGTACTTCTGCTGGAAAAAGTTCGCGCGGTATCGCGCCATTCCGGGGACTTCATAGCCAAAGTCGATATCGGAAGTTTCTTCGAAAATTTTGATTTTTCCTTCCGGCGCGATCTCATAGACCATGGCCTTGAGCTCGTCGTTGCGGAGCGCGGGATAATCCACGCGGACCAGCTCGCCATTGATGCGGAGCATTGGAGGATTGTTGGTGGAGAGGTGAAGGTCGGACGCCTTCTGCTCTCCCATCAGCTTGAAGAATGAATCGATGCGGGCCATGAGCGCGCCTTCTTAAAGCTAAATCGGTGCCACCGGCCGGTGGCATTTCCCCGCAAACCGCGTCTTGGCTGGGGCGCCGCGACGCTACGAGCCGGAGAGCCGGGCGGCGTCGATCGTCGAGCGGACTTGCTCGAGAAGTTTTTCGCCCGTGTAAGGCTTTGGGATAAAACCCTTGAGGCCTTGCGCGAGCATCGCCCCGATTTTGCTCTGTTCCGCGAAGCCGCTGCTCAATACCACCACCACTTCCGGATTCAGCGCGCGCAATTCATCGAAAACAGCGTCCCCGTCCATGACCGGCAGAAAGAAATCGAGAATGATGAGGCCAATTTGGGGGCCAATCTGCTGGTAGATTTTTAACGCTTCGAATCCATCGCGGGCCAGGATCACCCGGTAGCCTTCATCGGTCAGCATCGCGGACGCGAGCTCCGCGATCTCCATTTCGTCGTCGACCAGCAGAATCAACTCGAGTTCTCCGTTCGGATTCAAGACGCTGATTTCCGGTGGAATCGCGGGCGCTTTTTTCGGGGGCGCCTTTTTGCTTTCGCTGGCTTTGCTGCGCGCTGCCGGCTTCTCCACCGGCGTTGGCGTTTTCGGCGCCGGTTCGGTGGCGGAGCGAACGACTTTGAATTCTGGCGGGCGTGACGGATCGGGCACTACCTTCGCCTTGGGCGCGCTTCCCTCGAGGATCCTCGACGTGACTCGATCGAAAAGATCCTGGGCGGTTTTCGTGGCGAGGTCCACACGTTCGCCCAAAATGTGGATGTAACTGTGGTCGCCCTGGTTCTGCCGCGCCAGGTCCGTATAGCGCGCGATCTGTTGCAGCATCGAATTTAGCTCGGTCGAAGTGGCTGCGATCCACTTCAAATCATCTTGATCCAGCATAAGGGGGAGACGTCAGCTCTCGTCGCGGTCGTTCCGACACGCCCAGAAAACACCACCCAATACGGCAAAAACAGCGACGGCGAAGGAACCAATTGTGAACATGAAAAGAGAGTCGTTTACGTTAGCACGGTTCATGCCTCTGCCACGGCCCCGAGTCAATCTCAATCCGTTCGCGTGCGCTGCAATTTGCCAGGTTGAGCGGAGTCCAAAGATCTCGACTTTAGACCAGTGAGTTTTCGCACCGGATTCTATGCCGGCCTGGTCGCGGTGGCGATCTGGGGGATTTATCTGGCGCGGCTTTCGCAGGGACAACGCCAGGTCGATCTCTACAGCGTCCATCTGCTCGCCGCAGTCGAGAAGCATGACTGGAAAGGAGTCGGCGAATTTGTCAGCGTCGATTACCGGGACCAGTGGGAAAACGATCGCGCGCTCCTGCTGGAACGGCTACGGGAAGTTTTCCGTGCTATGCCGGACGCGCGGATCGAATCCATTGTCGTTTCAATTCAAGCCAACAACGCTCGCGGTTCCTGGACCGCCAGGATCGCAGTTAAAAGCACGGGGGAGTTAGCGGATTACATCCAGAACCGGGTGAACTCCCTCGAATCACCGTTCGAATTCGAATGGAAACGCGGCGCGACCTGGCCGTGGGACTGGAAACTTATCGCCGTTCGGAATCCCGCTCTCGAAATTCCCGAGTCCGCGCGCTAACGCCGCTATTTTCCCAGCCCTGTGCGCAGCTCCAGTTTCGCGCCGTCTACTTCGCGCGGCGTAGCCTGGCAAAGCAGCAGGGCGCGCAGCTTGTCGCCCTGATAATGGCGCACGACGAATTTCTTCTTCGCGTAGGCACCTTTCAAACTGATCCGCGTCGGCGGCAGACTGAAATCGCCGACGAAATCCATTTTCAGGTCGAACATCTCTGTCCAGAAATACGGGACCTGCTCGTAGCGGATCCTTTTCTTGCCGGTCATGTTCGCGCCCGCCACGAGACCCTGTTCCCGCGCGTTTTCCCAATGGGTTTGCCGCCGCACGCCTCCCATGATCCGATCGGGATAAAAGGCGAGATCACCGATCGCGTAGATTCCTTTTTCTTCCGTCTCGAGGTATTCACTCACCGGCGATCCGTGCGGGCCGGAGAGCGGCGTGTTACGCACCAGCTCGAGATTTGGTTCCGCTCCGCAGGCGACGACGGCCACGCCCGCCGCGATTCGATTGCCGCTTTTCGTCTGGATATTGCGCAGGACTGTCTTGCCTTCGAACCCGTTCAGGCTTTCGCCCAGCAACAAGGTGACGCCGTGTTTTTCGAAATAGGAGGTCACCCACGCGCCGGTCTCGGGATCGAGGTAGCGGTTCAACAGGTAATTGTTCCGATGCATCATGCTGACCTTGAATTTCAACTGCCGCAGGCTCGCCGCCGCTTCGCAGGCGAGCAGCCCGCCGCCTACCACCACGATCGTTTTCTCCAGCGACGCCATCTCTCGTAACGCGAGCGCGTCCCGAATGGTGCGAAGATAAATTACGTTGCCGAGTCCGACGCCGGCCACCGGGGGCCGGAACGGCCGGCTTCCCATGGCCAGGCAGGCTTTGTTGAACTCAATCGTTTCGCCGTTTCCCAGCACGGCGAGCCGGCGATCGATATTGATCTGGGTGACCATCGCGGCAAAGCGGGTCTCGATCTTGTGCTTCTCGTACCAGTGCGCGTCGAGGACCGGCATTTTTTTCAACGGCGGAACCTTGTCGCGCAAAAAAGTCTTTGAGAGCATCCAACGCTTATAGGGATGGTAGGTCTCGGCGCCGACGAGCGTGACCTGGCCGCGCTTATCGTATTTCCGGATGCTTTCACAAACGCTGCCCCCGCCAATACCGCTCCCGATGATGAGATAATCACGCTGAATCATGTGCTGGCGGACGATAGGAAATCTGTTAGGCCACTGGCGAGGGAAAAATTGGATTCTCTTTTTCCATCATAATCGTGCTTCTGCCCGTGGCCGACCGCCTATATCGCTCTTAGCAACGTGGCGGCGTGCTTGAGAGCCGACTCCGTCTTCCCGCCGAGCATCCGCGCGATCTCTTCCTGGCGCGCTTTGCCGGCCACTTCGGTCAGGCGGGAATGCGTCCGACCCCGCACCACTTCCTTCGTTACAACGAATTGGGTAGCCGCCGCCGCAGCCACCTGGGGCAGGTGAGTGATGCAAAGAACCTGATGATCGGCCGCCAGCTTCCGCATTTTTGCGCCGACAGCATTTGCGATTTCTCCTCCGACGTTAGCGTCGATCTCGTCGAAGACCAGGAGCGGGATGGCATCGTGCGCGGCGAGGGACGATTTAATCGCAAGCATTAGCCGCGAGATTTCGCCGCTGGAGGCGATCGTCCGCAGCGGCTTGAGCGGCTCGCCCGGGTTCGGCGAGAAGAGCAGGTCCACGCCATCGAACCCAGTGGCGCGCGCTTCGTCGAGCTGCGTCAACTTCACTTCGAATTCGGATTGCCGGAAACCGAGGTCGCGCAGGTTCGCGCGGACGTTCTCGGCGAGCTTGGGCGCGGCTTTGCTGCGCGCCTTGTGCAGAGC
>JALYIN010000138.1 GCA_030775765.1 Verrucomicrobiota bacterium | reverse complement strand
ACTCTGGTTTGTGCAGGTAGCGCACGGACCGGAGTGGACGGCGAAAATTCGCGGGAGCTCGGAAGCAACGGTCCGCATTCCTTCGGTCCGTGGCGAGATCCGGGATCGCAACGGAACGACCCTGGTGCAAAACCGCGCCAGTTATGAGGTGGACTTTTATCTGCCGGAAATGGTGAAGGGCTATCGCGAACGAGTGGGCCCGCCGCCGCTAACGGAATATCGCAGCACGATCAACGGCATGCCGAAAGATTTGAAGGAGCCCGACATCGTCAAGATTGTGAACAGCGGGGTCGTCCCGCGGCTCGACGATCTCGACCTGGCGCGCGACTACAATTCCCTCCAGCTCCAACGCCATTTCCGCACGAACACCGAGGTCCCGTATTCCTACCTCAAGGACATCGACTTCGAGACGATGGCGAAATTCTCCGAGCACGACGTCGGCTTGCCGGGCGTGGATATTACCATCAAACCGGTGCGCTCGTACGTTTATGGCGCGCTCGCCTCGCACCTCCTCGGCTACGTCGGCCCGCCGGACGACACGAACAAGGAGGACGCGAAGAAGTTCACGTTTTACCAGTCGGACGTGGAAGGGAAATCCAACGTCGAGAAGGCGATGGATGAGTATCTGAAGGGCAAACCGGGCATCCGTTACATGCGCCGGAACGCGAAGGGACAGATCGATGGCGTCTTGCGCGAAGTGCCGCCGACGGCCGGCGCGAACGTGAATCTCACGATCGACGCGCGCATCCAGATGATTGCGGAAGAGGCGTTGCGCGCCGTCGGGCGCGGGGCCGCGGTGGTGGTCGATCCGAACAACGGCAATATTCTGGCGATGGCCTCGGTGCCGTCGTTCGATCCGAATGCATTCATCCCCAGTATCAAGGCGAAGGATTGGGAAGCGCTCCGGAAAGATGAGGCGAACCCGATGGTGAACCGGGCGGTGAGCGCGTTTCCGCCGGGCTCTACGTTCAAGCTGGTGACGACGATGGCAGGCCTGCGAAAGGGCCTGGCCACCAAAACATTCAACTGCGGTGGCGGCGTCAGCTACGGCGATCATTTCTTCCATTGCTGGATCGGTGAGAAAGGCGGGAGCCACGGGACGATCGGGATTTCGGACGCCATCAAGGTTTCCTGCAATTCGTTCTTCTATCAGTTTGGAAATGCGGCGGGGATCGAGGCGATTGATGAAACCGGCGACTCGTTAGGCCTGGGGAAAACGTCCGGGATCGAGATCACGAGCGAATCGCCGGGCGTGTTGCCGGGACCCGATTGGATGCGGATCCATTATCCGCGCGAACGCTGGTCGCAGGCTTATACCGCGAACGTCTCGATCGGCCAGGGCTACGACCTCGTCACGCCGCTCCAGCTCGCAATGGTTTATTCCACCGTCGCTAACCGCGGCATCTCTTATTATCCGAAGCTCGTCCAGAGTGTAACGAGCATGGTGGACGGGAAACCGATCCTGAATGAAAAAGGCGAACCGGTGGTTAACCCGGCGCCGAGAGTCCATCACGATTTGCGGTTCGATTTCCCGGCGCAACAGATCGAGCTGGCGCGCCGGGGACTTTGGAAAGTGGTGAATGAAGAGGGCGGCACCGGCGGCAAGGCGCGGCTCCAGGGCGTTCAGGTCGCCGGCAAGACCGGCACCGCGCAGGCTATGACGGAAGGTAAGAAAGACACGATCGCGTGGTTCGCCTGCTTCGCGCCGTACGATAATCCGAAATACACGATCGTCGTGATGGTGCAGGGCGGTGAGCATGGCGGTTCGGTCGCAGCCCCGATCGCCACGCGCATTCTGGAGCGCTCGCTCGCGATGGACCAGGGGACTTTCCAACAGCAGGTCGCCTGGATCGCCCCGGCGCACAAATCCAATCCCTTCCAGATGATTCCGGCCGTGGAGTTCAAAGACTCGGGGCCGAAATTGGCGGGGTCCGATGAAGAAAATCTCGATGGCTCCACCACTAGCGACATGGCGAACACAACGGCCGATCCTTCCGTGGAACCGGAAGCGGACGCGGCCGGCAAAGTGAAGAAGGCCCCGCGCCCCGTGGTCGTGGCCACGCCGCCCCCTCGCAAGCCCAGCTTTTTTGAAAGACTCTTTGGCGTCCGCCCGAAGCCGGCGCCAGCCCCCCCCACGCCACCGCCGAAACAACAACAACGGCCCGTGCGCAGATGATGAAACAATCTGATCGGAACCAGGCGCAACCCCAGCTCCCCACGCTTCGCTCATGATCGCACCCAATCTCCCCGCTTATGATGGACAAAGTCAGACGTATTTTAGGTCTTGGAGGCCCCAAGACTGGCAACAAATTAATAATCAGCGTCGAAAAGCTCGAGCGCCGGGTGGCCTTACTCGAGAACGGGCGTCTGGAAGAATATAACGTCGAGCGCAACACCTCCCGGAACATTGTTGGCAGCGTTTATAAGGGAAAAGTTAAGAACATAGAAATGGGGTTGAAGGCGATGTTCGTGGACATCGGCTTCGAGAAAAACGCCTTCCTCCATTTCTGGGACGCGATTCCCGCCGCGCTCGACAGCGGTATCGAGGAAATCGACCGGCCGAAAGACCGGCGGCCGAAAAAGCGGATCACCGCCAAGGACATCCCGAGCATTTATCCCGTCGGTTCGGATGTGATCGTGCAGGTGACGAAGGGCCCGATCGGGACGAAAGGCCCGCGCGTTTCGACGAACCTCAGTTTTGCCGGGCGCTACCTGGTGTTCATGCCTTACAGCGATCGGAGCGGCATCTCGCGCAAGATCGAGGACCCGAAAGAACGGGATCGGCTGCGCAAGATCCTCCGGAGCCTTGAGATTCCGGAAGGCGTGGGCGTGATCATCCGCACCGTCGGCGAGGGCCAGCGCGCGCGCTATTTCGTTCGCGATTTAAGCGTCCTCGTCGAGCAATGGGCGCGGGTCGAGGAGCTGATCAAGAACGAGCCGGCTCCCTGCCGGCTTTTCGAAGAACCGGACCTGGTGGAGCGAACCGTGCGCGACTTCCTGACGGATGAAATCGATGAAGTCGTTTGCGACGATCAGACCGCGATCGACCGGATGAACGCCATGGTCGGCCAGATTTCGCGCCGGGCCCGGAATCGCATCCGGTTCTTCGACGGCGCGTCGCCGATTTTCGAGACGTTTGGCGTCCAGAAACAAATCGACGATGCGTTCCATCGCCAGGTCTGGCTGAGGTGCGGCGGTTATATCGTGATAGACGAGACGGAAGCGCTGGTGGCCGTGGACGTGAATACGGGCCGCAACAAGGGCGGGCGCGACGTCGAGAAAACAATCCTGCAAACGAACCTGGAAGCGGCCGACGAGATTGCGCGGCAGTTGCGCCTGCGGAATATCGGCGGGCTGATCATCGGCGATTTCATCGATATGAAGAGCCGGAAGGACCAGCAGGCCGTTTACAGCCTGATGAAAGAACGGCTCAGGCGCGACAAGGCCAAGACGCACGTCCTGCAGCTTTCCGCCCTGGGTCTCATGGAAATGACCCGGCAACGCGCCCAGGAGAGCCTGAGCGATTCCATCTACGAAAATTGCCCATATTGCCAGGGCCGCGGCGTGGTGAAAACCTCGATGACCACGAGCGTGGAGCTGCACCGCACTTTGAACACCGTGATGCGAAAATATCAGGACAGCGTGCACGAACTGCGCGTCATTTTGAATCCTGACGTGCTAAAGAGATTGAAGGAGGAGGATGAAGAGTTTCTGATCGAACTGGAGCGGCGATATGCCGGGAGGCTGCTGTTCCGGGGCGACCCGGCTTTTCACCATGAAAAGTTCGTCATTACCGATGCCCAGACCGGATCTGAACTAAAACCTTGACGGGGCGGAAAAAATTGTGATTGAATGCTTGCAATTATATTTACGCATGGCAAGATCGCGGACGTCCGAGGAAACCCCCGGATACGTTCTTGAAGATAGGCGGGCAGACCCGCAGGCCAATTAACCGAACAGGAGAAAACAACAAATGAAAAAACTGACACTTAGCTTGTGCGCAGCGTTCGCGATGACCGCTGCCTCTTTCGCTGGGGAGACCTATTCGAAGGAATCGAAAAGCGTCACCCCGCCGCCTTGCCCGCAATGGTATGCGGACAACGAATTTAACCTCACCCTGAGCGGCTCCTACGTCTGGACCGGCACCAGGTGGCGCGAAGACTCCTATCTCACAGCCGACCACGGCTGGGGTGGCTCGCTCGACGCGAAATACTTTGTGCACCGCTACTTCGGTTTCGGTATCCAAGGCAATATCATCCGCGTGAATGCGGACGAAACCCTCGACAATGGTTTCACCGAAGTTCGGGTGGGCACTGATAATAAACAATGGGTTGGATCGGTGTTAGGAACGTTTACTTTGCGTTTCCCGATCGGATGTTCGCGATTTGCACCGTTTTTCTGGGCGGGTGGCGGCGGAATCTTTGGCGGTGGCCAGGATCACCGGTTCGAACTCAACGCCGCTCAGCCGCTCGGCATTCAGAATCGCGAGTTCCACAATGAAAAGACCAAGCTAATGGGCCAGGTGGGCGGCGGTTTGGAAGTCCGCATTACGCCGCACGTCGGCTGGACGAATGATGTCAGCTGGAATGTGATCTCGGGCTCGAAAAACAACTTCGGAATGGCCCGCACCGGTATCAACTTCGCGTTCTAAACAACGCCGTATAATTCTAAACGCCGGGAACACTGCATGTGTTCCCGGCGTTTTTTTTGTACCGGAGCACAGCCGTCCCGTTATGTGGCCAGCATTCGTCTCGCACGTTGTTTTCCCTCCGGCAGGCGAAACGGCGCCAGCCATAGCCGGGATGGCCGCCCTCCGCCCTGCCGCTCGCGACGATTGCCCTTAATTTTTCGGCAGCCGGTGCGTCAGACTCATGGAAGGGACAATGCAAAGCGTCGGACTCGAGGCGGAAGAGATGAATGGCCAGCAGATGGACGCGCTGCTCCGCCGCTTTGAGCGGCCGCTGCTCCAATATGCCACCCGGATTTTGGGGGACAGCGACCGCGCCCGCGACGTGGTCCAGGAAACATTTGTGAAACTCCAAAACGAAAAGCGCCAGCAGATCGATAACGCCCCGGCGAAATGGCTTTTCACGGTCTGCCGCAACGGCGCGCTCAATATTTGCCGGAAAGAAAAACGAATGACCTATCTCGATCAGGAGTTGCTCGAGACGCGCGAGAGTGAGCAGCCGGTTCCCTCCGAAAAGCTTGAGGCGAAGGAAGCGAGCGGATTCCTGCTCAAGATTCTCGGCACGCTTCCGCCGCGGCAACAGGAAGTGCTCCAGTTAAAATTTCAAAACGACCTCAGCTACCAGGAGATCAGCGAGATCACCCAGCTCTCGGTCAGCAACGTGGGCGTGATGATTCACAACGCGCTCAAAACCCTGCGGCAACGTTACGGGCGGGCGTCCCGGGATTTCCTGCCGTTCGCACCTCGATCACTCTCATGAAAGTAAACCTCGATGATCCAAACCTGACGGCGTTCGCGCTCGGCGAGCTGTCCGCGGACGACCACGCGAAGATGGCGGAAGCGATTGCCGAATCGCCGGAAGCGCAAAGCTACGTCGCGGAAACGCAGCAGTTCGCCCGGCTCCTTCGCGCGGAATATGAAGCAGACCGCCAGCAGCCGGCGCCTCATTCGGCCTTCATTGTCCGGATGGAAGAGGAACGGCGCGCCTCCTGGCGTTACCAATGGGGTTCGCTGGCGGCCGCTCTGGCGATCTTTGCGGTGATTGCGGCGGTGGCCTTCACAGCGATTCAACGAAGCGGAACGCTCTCAAAACGGGTCACGGATCATCCGACAGCGGCGACGCCCCAGGAATCCGCTTCCGAAACGATCCTCGAAATGGAATCGCCCACAACGCCGGGCCCTCTGCTCGCATTGCAACCTCCCAAGCCGAGCGGCACGGCAGCTCCCGAATTCGCGGAACGCTTTGGCTACGATCAAAAACAAGCGCCCGCGGTCGATGCGGCAGCGGGGAAATACGGAGGACTCGCTTTGAATCCTTCGGCCCCGCCTCCGTCAATGCCGATGAAGCGCGCGTATGTGGCCGGAGGCGGCGAGACCACCGAGGCCGAGCCGCCGTCGCGGTATCGCCAGGATTTCAACACCGCGACCTACGACAAGGTGGAGGAGAATCCGTTTCTCCCGGCGGTGAGCAATCCGCTTTCGACCTTCTCGATCGATGTCGACACAGCTTCCTACGCGAACGTCCGCCGGTTCATCAACTCGGGTTCGCTGCCGCCGAAAGACGCGGTGCGGGTCGAGGAGATGATCAATTATTTTACCTACGATTACCGGGAGCCGGAAGGCGACAAACCGTTCTCGATCGATGTGGATGCGACCGCCTGCCCGTGGGACACGAGTCACCGGCTTTTGCGGATCGGATTGAAAGGACGTGAAGTAGCGAACGAAAAACGGCCGGCCAGCAACCTCGTCTTCTTGCTCGATGTCTCGGGCTCGATGACGCCGGCCGAGCGGTTGCCGCTGGTGAAACAGGCGATGCGCTTGCTCGTCGACAGACTGACGGAGAAAGATCACGTGGCGATCGTGATCTATGCCGGGGGCTCCGGGTTGGCCCTGAAGTCGACCAGTGGCGACCAGAAGGAAAAAATCCTGCGGGCGCTGGAAGAATTACAGGCGGGCGGTTCGACGAATGGGGCGGAAGGAATCGAGCTGGCCTACAAAGTGGCCGCCGAGAATTTCATCAACGGCGGCGTGAACCGGGTGATTCTGGCGACAGACGGTGATTTCAATATCGGCGTGACCAACCAGGGCGACCTGATCCGGTTGATTGAAGCGAAGGCGAAAACCGGCGTGTTCCTGAGCGTGCTGGGCGTCGGCACGGACAACCTCAACGATTCGACGATGCAGAAGCTGGCCGATAAGGGGAACGGTAACTACGCCTACCTCGATTCGGTCGACGAGGCGCGGAAGGTCCTGGTGCAGCAGATCAACGGCACGCTGATGACGATCGCGAAGGACGTGAAGATTCAGGTGGAATTCAATCCGGCGCGGGTAGCGTCGTATCGTTTGATTGGATACGAGAAGCGGTTGCTGCGGAAGGAAGATTTCAATAACGACAAGGTGGACGCCGGTGAGATCGGTGCCGGGCACACGGTGACGGCCCTGTATGAGATCGTGCCCGTCGACGCGGGCGCCACCGACCCCTCGACGAGTGTTCCGCCCGTGGACCCTCTGAAATATCAATCGCCAAATCCTGCCACAATTGGTGCGACCGATTTGAAGGCCTTGTCC
>JALYIN010000137.1 GCA_030775765.1 Verrucomicrobiota bacterium | reverse complement strand
CCCCGAGACTCACAAGCCCCACCACTGTCCCCAGTCGCAAAGGTGAGATTTCTTCCGCCCATTTCACAAGCCGAAATCAATAGTGCGGCTTACGCTTTCAAACTGTCAAGAATCTTTCTTTAGAGATTCACGCGTTTTCGTTGGAGCGTTTACAGAACTGATTACTACCAGTACCTTGTCCACGGGCTTTCATCCGGGGCTTACAAGAACAGTCGGAGATCAGCTACGAGAGCTGGTGTAGCGATCTTTTGCAGAGGGTTTATTGAGTTATGTACTTCTTCACTGGACAAGGAGCAGGCCGCTCCTCAGCACCGCAGCGGTAACCAAACAGGGGATTGCCTGATTTTTAATTAGAATTTGGCGAAGCGAATACTCCCCGCCGGAAACATCGTAAAACTCCAGCCCTCTTTGATAGAAATTGCAGCAAGGGCGTTCCACTCATTTATCGAAGCCCCATCATATAGGATGCGCAATTGGTCCGGACCGACAATGCTTTCGCCATAGTCTCGAATCTCAGCTCGGATTTTACCGATTTGGACCTCCAATGCGTGTCTGCTTTCAGTTGCAATAGCAAGACGATTTGCAGTGAACGCGGTGTGGGATCATTATTGAGTTATGTCTTCTGTACAGGACAAGGGCGGCAGCGCTTAGAATTACTCGTAGGAGTCTACCGAGAATGAGATCAGCGACGGCTGGCGGGGTGGCGCTTCGCTGCGGGTTGAGGGGGGAATTTCATAAAAGGTGAGGAACCGAAACTGCCAGCCGCTCCATCGCATGGTTAGATGTGTGAGTCACGGTGGTGTTGGCGCGGTGATCGGCGGGACGGATGATTCAGTGCTGGAAACTTGGGGTCGAGCGGTGGGCTAACGAGACTCAAGATCAGCGACCGCGAGACCTGTGGAGCTGTCCATGAAAGAAGAAGTGTGGATGGCAAAGACGGGAGTCACGGATGTCACGTTATCTCGGGCTTCGCCGCATCGCCTGGTTAGGCCATCGAGTGTGACTAGTGGCTCGGTCGGGTGCCCTGCCCACTGGCGACGCGCCAGACTTGCCCCTCTTTCACCCACACATCAATCCAAAGGGTGCCATCCGCTGCCTGTAATTGTCGTAGGACGGTCTCACCGTAGCGAATGAATTGCTCCTGTTTGGGCTTTGGTCGCGCTTGCGGCTCCTCCGCCATCAGCTGCGCCAAACGTTCGGTCTTGTTCATCAGCTTGCCGTCGGGGCGCACGGTTATGAAGTCCGACGTCGTCAGCCGATCAAAGGTAGCAGCGTCCTTCTTGGCAACGGCCTCATCTCGGGCCAGGACCGCCTGCTCGAGCTCCGCAGGGATTTCCGCCGCGCACGTGGAAGTCGCGAACAACAATAACAATGTGCGAATAGTATTCATAGGCCTAACGAGAAAAAGCTCAGCCACCGCTGACGACAGCGAGCTTCGCCGCGAATTTCGGTGTTGAAGTTGTCATGTGCAACTTTTCTTACCGGTCAGAGGTTGGCTGCAGCGATTGGTTAGGCCGTCGCGCATTCGTTACCGCCTTTCTCTTGTTGTATTACTTTGTCATCACCTTTCGTTTCCACAGCACCCACGCGCGTTGATAATCGCTGCTAGCTAATTCGCGAGCCTCCTCCGGGGCGAGATAGGTCACGTCGCCACTTAAGGCCATCGCCTGCGCCTGGAGCTTCGCATTCATCTCCAAATAGACACTGCGTCCAACCACCATCGGCAATGACGCTCCCTCCAAAACTGCTCCATGGCCGCGTATGAGAGCTGCGGGCTTACTTCCCAGCGTCTTCGCCAGAGCACGGCCAGCTTCAGGGCTTGCCACCAGCATATGAGGAGGCCCAGGAACACTACGGGTATCGAACACCGGCACACCCTCTATGACAAATGCGGCCGCGTGAAAAACAGGCCGCAGAGCAACGGTGCTCACGCTGAACGGAATGACCGTTGGCGAATGGTCGTGAACGACGGCCATAACATCCGGTCGCGCTTTGTAAATCTCGCCGTGGATGAACCGCTCGCGATACAGGGAGCCTTTGGAGTCGACCGGGTTGCTGTCGAGGTCGTACTCCATGATGTCATTGGCGAGCACGAGCGCGGGTGCCAAATCGCGCGACAGCAGATAACGATTGGGATCACGATTGTGCCGGGCGCTGACATGACCGTATGCGTCGACGATGCCCTGGTCGACAAGGATACGGTTCGCGGCTACGAGATCTGCAATCAGCTTCGGGTCCGGCGGCTCAGCGGAAGCCGCGGCTTGCCCAGCGGCTGTTGCTTGTTTAGTGCCGCACAAAACACCAGTAAGGGCGATGGTAGAGGTAGTCACGAAATGCCGACGCGTGATGCCGTGATTCGTAAGGACGTTTTGTTTCATGCAGTCCCCTTTGGTATAGTTCGTAACAGCAGCGGCCTAACGAGAACAAGATCAGCGACGCCTACCGGAAGCGAGCGTCGCGCGGAGATAAAGGATTCTAGCTATCATTGAAGTGGATCGTACAGCGGGTAGGCGTTCGCTGCATCGCCTGGTTAGGCCCGCTAGTCAGAAAAATATTGCCGTAGAAATGCGCTCGTTCGCTGTAGCTGATCATCGCACTGTGTTGCATTGGTGAAAATGTCGTTGTGACCGGCTCCTTCATAGTAGGTCGCTTCAACTCCCTTTCCGGCCCGGCGTAGCGCCGCCTCGAAATTCCGCGCCATCTGCACATTGGTGAACGCAGACCCGCCACCGTTTGGATTATCCGCAGTACCATGCATTATCAGGATCGGCGTGTTGACCTCGGGCGCTCGCTTTGCCAGCTCTTCCGGATACCCAGCAGAATTCAGCACGGCTGCTTGTACGGAACCCGTCCGCAAGATGTAATTCAGGATCGCGCCACCACCGCGGGAGTGGCCAAAGAGCGCCACGCGATCAGCCCGCACGCCCGGCAGAGTGCGTACTGCTCGGACGAGTGTGTCGACTGTCTGCTGGGCCACCGGGCTCGACGCTTCGGACATCGGAGGTGCTTGGG
>JALYIN010000136.1 GCA_030775765.1 Verrucomicrobiota bacterium | reverse complement strand
GATCACATGGGCCCGTTCATCATGAACCCGGAGGGCGTAGGCCGAATTTTTGCGCCGCTCGCGGCCTTTGCCGATGGGCCGTTCCCCGAGCACTACGAACCGATCGAAAGTCCGATTGACAATCTTTTCCATCCGCAGCACACCCACAATCCCGTGGTGAAGCGCTTCAAAACGCCGGACGATAAATACGGCACGCCCAAGGACGGTTACACGGTCGTTTGCACGACCTATCGCCTGACCGAGCTTTATCACTACTGGACGAAGAACAATCAGATGAACGTGCAGTTGGTGCCGGAGCCCTTTGTGGAAATTCCCGCCGAGTTGGCGAACGATATGGGGCTCCGCGGCGGCGAAAAAATAAAAGTCTCGAGCATCCGTGGAGATTACATCGCGAAAGCCATGGTCACCAAGCGCATCAAGCCGCTGACGATCGACGGCAAGAAAGTCTACCCAATCGGCCTCCCCATTCATCAGGGCTATCGGGGAATCCCCGAGGACGAAGGCAAGGACGCCAGGACGCTGGCGAATCTGCTCACGCCGACGGTCGTTGATCCCAATGCTCACACACCGGAATTCAAGGGCTTCCTGGTGAAGCTCGAGAAAGCGTAGAGGATGCCATGAGCCAGGAAACACTGCGCATCCAGAAAATTTCCGGTCACGCGGGGACCGTTCCTGGCGAGGGAACCCAGCGCGAATTCCAGGTCTGCAAGCTTATCGACACCACCACCTGCATCGGCTGCAAGGCCTGCGAAGTCGCCTGCATGGAGTGGAACGACCTGCCGTTCGGGGAAACCGTCTTCGATAATACCTACCAGACCATGCCGGAGACGCGCTGGAACTACTGGAACCTGATCCTCTTCAACGAGCACGAACGCGAAGACGGCACGCTGATGTGGCTGATGCGCAAAAACCAGTGCATGCACTGCGCGGAGCCCGGATGCCTGGCGGCGTGTCCCGCGGACGGCGCCATCGTGCAGTATACAAATGGCATCGTCGATTTTCAGCAGGCCAATTGCATCGGGTGCGGCTACTGCATCACCGGCTGCCCCTTCGACATTCCAAAGATGAATCCCAAGACCAACCGCGTGTTCAAGTGCACGCTGTGCGCGGATCGCGTGGGCGAAGGATTGGAGCCGGCGTGTATCAAGTCGTGTCCGACGGGATGCTTGCACTTCGGCAGCAAGGACGATATGAAGTTCCTTGCGGAAGGACGCGCCAAGCAGCTTCGCGATCACTCCAACTTCCCGAAAGCTGGTGTGTATGACCCGCCGGGCGTTGGCGGCACCGGAGTGATTTACGTGCTGCATGATGTGACCGAGCCGGAGCTTTATGGTGGTCTGCCCAAGGACCCATCTATTCCGTGGTCCGTGAAATTATGGAAGCATCCGATGAAATGGCTCGGAAATGTGGCGATGGTCGGCGGCCTGATTGGACTTTTCGTGCACTACATTCGCTTTGGCCCGAAGCATGATCCGGACGATCCCACGGAAAATAAGAACGAGCCTCCCGTCAGCAAGCCTCCGCTCGCCGCGCCACCTGTAACTCCAGTGGGAGAACGTTTGCGATGAATAATCGGGCAGAAGCGCGGGTCGACGAAATCCTCCCGAACGGCCACATCTTGCGCTATTCCTTTCGCGAACGCCTGATGCATTGGATCAACAGCTTTGCCTATTTGTACTTGATGCTAACCGGGCTGGGCTTTTGGTCTCCCTGGCTGCTCTGGATCCTGGTGGTGTTGGGTGGCGCGCAAATTTCGCGCATGTTGCATCCGTGGGTTGGATTGGTTTTCGCCTTCAGTCTCACCTGGATGTTTATCACCTGGGCTTCTCAAATGCACACCACCAAAGAGGACAAAGCCTGGATGAATTCCATGAACCACTACATCCGCAACGAAGATGAAGAAATGCCGCCGGCGGGCCGCTACAACATGGGCCAGAAATTATTGTTCTGGGGCTTCGTATTTTGCGGGGTTTTGCTGTTCATGTCTGGGCTGGTCCTCTGGCTCCCGGAATACATCCCCTGGAACGCTCGGGCGCTGCGCTATCTGGCAGTGCTTATTCATCCCGCCGCGGCGTTGCTGACCATTGGCCTCTTCATGATTCACATTTACATGAGTGTCTTCGCTGAGCGCGGCGCATTCAAATCCATGATTCGCGGAGACGTCTCCCAGGCCTTCGCCAAGCGCCATCACCGCTTGTGGTGGGAACGCGTAGTCGGATCCGTCAGCCGCAGATAATGGCGGCGAAAAATCTTGCCAGCGATTACGACCGTCGCATTCGCCGGGCTGAACGGTTAGCCGCTCTCCACCCTTTTACACAGGAAATCCTAACTTTCTACAAGAAAATAGCGGAATTTCAGAAAAGTTTATACGCGCGAATGTTATCTGGCGGCAAGCCGCGAGGAGTCGAGAAAAATCTCCCATCGTTGCGACAGGAACTAAAAATTGAAAGCCTCCTTCCCCACTTTCAGGAGTTTCTGAAGCTTGTCGCCACGGATGCCCCCGTTTCACTCGCCGAATCCGCGCGACTGCTTTCCACTCAACCGCCCAACGCTTGGGCCAATATTTTGCAAGACTACTGGGCTACTAGCGGTCGGGATGAACGCCCCAATGCGGCATTCGACCAATTCCTCCCCCGTGCTTTTCTGCAACCTTACGCAGAACATCTTGCCGCCAATCGCGCTCAGGACGAAACCTCGGCCTTTCCCTCGGCCTTTCCCTCGCTCTGTCCATTATGTGGCGCGCGGCCGCTATTGGGAGTCCTTCGGCTTGAAGGAGACGGTGGCAAGAGATTCCTGCTGTGTTCGTTCTGCTTGCGAGAGTGGGAGTTTCGGCGGATTTTTTGCGCGACGTGTGGAGAAGAAACGGAAAGCAAGCTACCAGTATATGTCGCGGAGCAATTCCCCTACATTCGGGTAGAGACCTGCGAGACGTGTAAATTTTATCTGCGAACCATTGATCTTACCAAAGACGGCAACGCCGTCCCGCTGGTAGATGACCTGGCCGCTATCCCGCTTTCATTGTGGGCCGAGGAACACGGTTATTCGCGAGCACAGCCAAATCTTCTGGGAACTTAGATTTGCGCTA
>JALYIN010000135.1 GCA_030775765.1 Verrucomicrobiota bacterium | reverse complement strand
GGTCTGCTGCGATCTGCGCCTCGTCGGTATTGACAAGGAAGAGACCTCCGCAAAGCTGGACCTCCTCGACGAACTCCTCGAAGAAGCGATCGATGGCGAACACCGCGTCCTCGTCTTCAGCCAGTTCGTCTCCATGCTGCACCTCCTTCGCGAACGCCTGGAGAAGCTCGAGATTCCATTCTGCTATCTCGACGGCTCTACCAAACAGCGTCAGGAAATCGTGGATCGCTTCCAGGGCGATTCCGGGATTTCGGTCTTCCTGATCAGTCTGAAAGCCGGCGGCGTCGGCCTGAATCTCTCCGCCGCGGACACCGTCATTCATTTCGATCCGTGGTGGAATCCCGCCGTCGAGGCCCAAGCCACTGATCGCGCGCATCGCATCGGGCAAACCCGTGTCGTGACTGCCTACAAGCTGATCACCCGCGACACCGTGGAAGAAAAAATCCTGCGGTTGCAGGAAAAAAAACGCGCGGCGATCGACGCCGCCATCGACAGCGAAGAACCGCTCATGACCGGCCTGACCACGGAAGAGCTCGAAGAGCTGCTCGCCTAAACCGTCTAGTTGCCGACGATTTTGGGTTGGGCGGGACTCGAACCCGCAACCAACGCCTTAAAAGGGCGCTGCTCTACCATTGAGCTACCAACCCGGAGGGGGATCAGTTTTACGTCACCGGAGATCATTGGCAACCAGCGATAATTGTCCTGGAGGGCAGAGGGCAACAAGCAGCGCCAAAAAAAGTTAAAAAAAAGCTTGCGCGTGAAATGGTGTTATAGTTCACTACATCACTATATGAGGTGCAACAATCAATCGAGCCGGTGCGACGCACCTCGTGGAGTCCGGCTTTCTGGAGCACGGAATGACCCGTGAGTGGAACGATAGTCAGCCGATCTATCGCCAGCTTCGCGACCGTGGCGTCCACATGATCCTCGATGGCGCTCTCAAAGAAGGCGATCCGTTGCCTTCCGTGCGCAACGTCGCCGCGGAATACCGGGTCAATCCCCTCACCGTTTTGAAAGCCTACCAGCACATGGTGGACGAGGATCTGGTGGAGATGAAGCGCGGACTCGGGATGTTCGTCAAACCGGGCGCGCGCGATCTGTTGCTGAAGGGCGAACGCCAGAAGTTTCTCGTGGAGGAGTGGCCGCGGGTCGCTGCCACTATTCAGCGACTCGGCCTCACCCAGAAAGAACTGGATGCCGCCGCCACCCGCGCCTCATCGCGCAATTCCGGAAAGAAGGAGCGCTAAAGCCATGGCCTGCATAGAAGCACGCGGTCTCCGCAAAACGTTTGGCACCACCGTCGCGCTGGACGGCATCAATCTGCAGGTCGAAGAGGGCCGTATCCTCGGACTCATCGGTCCCAACGGCGCCGGGAAAAGCACCGCGCTCAACGCTATTCTCGGCCTCACTTCCTTCGACGGGGAATTGCGCGTGCTCGGGCGTAATCCTTGGAACGAGCGCGACCAGCTTATGCGCGATGTCTGTTTCATCGCCGATGTCGCCGTTCTGCCGCGCTGGATGCGGGTTGCGCAGGCGCTTGACTACGTGGCCGGCGTGCATCCGCGATTCGATCGCGCGAAAGCCGAAGGTTTCCTGGCGAAAACCGAAATCAAACGCGAGAGCAAGATCAGGCAATTGTCGAAGGGCATGGTAGCCCAATTGCACCTCGCATTGGTCATGGCGATCGACGCGCGATTGCTGGTGCTCGATGAGCCGACGCTGGGACTCGACATCCTGTTTCGCAAACAGTTCTACGACTCACTCCTGAACGATTACTTCGATCGCAGCCGCACCATCATAGTCACGACCCATCAGGTGGAAGAGATCCAGAACGTCATCACCGATCTGATGTTCATCAACCACGGCCGCATCGTGCTGGAGTGCAGCATGGAACAATTCGAGGCGCGCTATGCGGAAGTGATGGTCGATCCCGATCACCTCGCTGCAGCCCAGGCATTGAAGCCGATTCACGCGCGCCAGTTGTTCGGCCGCAGCATCCTGCTTTTTGACAATGTCGATCGCCAGGAACTCGCCGCCCTTGGCGACGTGCGCACGCCTGGCATCGCTGACTTGTTCGTCGCGACCATGGGCGACAAGGCCGGCGAGCAAGGAGCTAAATGAATACTGAATCGAACGCTTCGCCGCCAATTGCAGCAACTCCCTTCTTGCCGACCCGGCCCTTCTTCTGGTCCGTCCGGCGGGAGTTATGGGAGAACCGATCGATTTATCTGGCACCGCTGATCGCCGCCGGGGTCGTGCTCTTCGGTTTCGGAATCACGGCGTTCGGCCTTCCGCAGCGCCGTCTCAACGCCCTGGCGCTCGAG
>JALYIN010000134.1 GCA_030775765.1 Verrucomicrobiota bacterium | reverse complement strand
GGTTGGACCAGCTCCTCGAACGCCGCGACACCATCTACGACAATCTTCGCGATCTAAAATTTGAAAATCGCGCGGGAAAATATGCCGAAGCCGATTACGAAAGTATGAAAACCGACCTCGAAAACGAAGCCGCCGTAATCCTCGTGGAGATTGATCGAGTCACCGAATCGCAGATTCGCCGCCCGCGCGCCCCGCGCCCGGCATCCGCCTCGGACCGGAGCGCTCGATGAAGTCTTTTTTTGCCAAGAAGTGTCGCTTCGCCGGGAAGTTTCACTTTGCCAATCTGGCCGCTTTGTTCGTCGCAATTTCCTTCAGCACCCTCGCCCAGGCCGGCACGGTCCACGGCGTTGTCACCAACCGCACTTTGAACCGGCCCGCCGCGAACATCGAAGTGACCTTGGTCAATCCTCAGCAGGGCATGGCTCCCGTCGCCACCACGCACAGCGACGAGCAAGGCCAGTTTACCTTTGACAATCCCGGCATCGGTGCCGGACCCATGCTCCTGCGCGCTTCCTACCAGGGTGTCACCTTCAACACCCCGCTCTTTCCTGGCAAACCTGCCGTTGACGTCGAAATTTTCGATCTCACCAACGACCCCAAGACCATCACCGTGGCATCGCACGTCGTCATTTTTGAGCCCGCCAACGGCAAGCTCATCGGCGCCGAAGAATACAACGTGCAGAACTCCACTTCTCCGCCCAAAGCTTTCTATCGTTCCGACGGCACGTTTCTTTTCCCCATTCCGGAGAAGGGAACTTTGCAGCAAGTCACAACCATAGCTTCCTCGACCGGCATGCCCGTCACTCAAGTGGTCATCGACAAGAGCAAAGGCGCCAAAGCCATCGCCTATACCTTTCGTCCCGGCGAAACCAGCATTCGTCTGGCCTACGAACTGCCCTATCTTTCCAACTCTGCCGTGGTGAAAATTCCCGCCGCATATTCCGGCATGAAGTTGCTCGTCGTCGCCCCGCCCGGCGTCAGCGTAAGCGCGCCCGGCTTGCAGTCCGCAGGTCAGGAGCAGGGCATGATGGTTTACGCGCACGAGCCCATGGCGGAGAAATCCGTTCTCACCGTAACCCTTTCCGGCGTTGGAACGACGCCTCCTCCCCAGCAATCCGCTGACGTCGACGCTCCGGCTGCCGATCCGCAGATGCCCCAGCAGCAAGGAAATTCCCGTATGCCTGCGCAGCAATCCTCGCAAGGTGCAGACGTGCAAGCTGTTCCCAGCCGCCTCGACGTTCTCAAGTGGCCGCTCATCGGCGGTTTCGTTTTGCTCTTCGCATTCTGCGGCTATTTGCTTTCCCGCAAACAAGTCATCGTCGCGCCGGCAGCGGCCGAACCGGGTTACGGAGCCGCAACCGCTGCTGCTAGCACAACGACCATCGCCGGTAAAAATCCGCCCGTCGCCGAGAAGCCCGCCGCTCCGGGAAGCGTCGCGGCCATCTCGCAGCAGGTAAACTCCAGTCTCGAATCGCTCAAAGACTCGCTCTTCCGCATCGAACTGCGTCGCCAGGCCGGCACCATTTCCGAGGAAGATTACGCCCGCGAACGCGCTCAATTCGAAAAACTTCTTCGCGACCTGGTTGGCAGTTGAACCGCTATCGCGTTTCGCGCATCCAATTCCTGGGTCCCAGAACCTTCACACTCCACTTTGCTGGCGCCAGTTTCCGGGCCGGCTGAGGTACACTCGCGAACTGTAGATGCATTTACATTCCGCCCAAAACTTCGCCGGCCTCCAATTCAGCGCTATTCAAAAGCGTTATGGCGGGATTTTCGCTCTTCGCAACATCGACCTGAAAATTTCTCTCGGCGAATGTGTAGTCCTCGCCGGGCGCAACGGCTCTGGAAAAACCACGCTTCTTCGGATCGCCGCGCAACTCGTTCGCCCCACTTCCGGCTCAATCTCGTTTACCGGTCCAGTAAGTTTGCCAGAGCAGAAATCACGCCCGGGCTATGTTGCGCACGCCATCATGGTCTACGACGAACTCTCTGCCGAAGAAAATCTCCTGCTCTTCGCCGAACTCCTGCATGTAGAAAATGCTGAAGCGCGCGTGGAATCCCTGCTTAACGACGTCGGCCTGTACGATCGCCGCGCCTCGCTGCTCCGCACTTTTTCTCGTGGCATGCGCCAGCGCGTGGCCATTGCTCGCGCCCTGCTGAACTCTCCCTCCGTCCTCCTTCTCGACGAACCCGCCACTGGCCTCGACCCTCTCGGCGTTTCCTGGCTGGCCACAAAGCTTTTTGAGTTGAACCGCGCCGGCTGCACCATCATCATGAGCCTGCATGGCGAATCTGACCTTGCCTCGCTGGCCACCCGCGCCGTTCAATTGGAAGCTGGCTCCATTACCGCAGACACTTTCTCCGGCGCATCGCTTCACTCCATCCTCGCGCTCGGGCAGGGCTGACCCACTGCCATGAGCCTCTTTTCCAACACCGCTACGCTGCTCGGAAAAGAACTGCGCACCGAATTTCGTTCCCGCGAACTGCTCACCACCTCGGTAGTTTTCATACTCATCGTTGTTGTCCTTTTCAGTTTCACCTTCGCGCCCACCACTACAGAATCCCGCCGCTTCGGTCCCGGCTTGCTCTGGATCGCATTCCTCTTCGCCGCCTCGCTTATGCTGCAACCCTGCTTCCTGCGCGAACAGCAAAATGACACCCTCAGCTCGCTCCGCCTCGCTGTAGACGATCCCTTCGCCATCTTTCTCGCTAAACTCTCCGCCAACACAATTTTTCTGCTCGTCACGGA
>JALYIN010000133.1 GCA_030775765.1 Verrucomicrobiota bacterium | reverse complement strand
ACCCAGTGTTCGATGAATACGGCAATCAGATGGTTGCGTTTTATCGCTCGCGTAACGCGTCGGTTATGAGCGCGAACGAAAGACAGGGTTTCCGTCAACGATGCTGGTCGTGATTGATCCGTTTCTTCAAGCCGCAATTAAAGAAGCCAAGACGGGGCTGAGCGAAGGCGGGATTCCCATCGGCTCGGTCCTCGTCCACGACGGGAAGATCATCGGGCGCGGGCATAATCAGCGGGTGCAACGCGGAAGCGTGATTCATCACGGCGAAATGAATTGCTTGGAGAACGCGGGGCGGCAGAGCGCGGAGGTTTACCGGCTTTGCACAATTTACACAACATTGTCGCCCTGCCCGATGTGCACCGGCGCGATCTTGCTCTACGGGATTCCGCGTGTCGTGATCGGCGAGAACGTCACCTTCAAGGGCGCGGAAGTTTCACTGCGCGCGGCGGGCGTGGAAATGGAAGTGCGGCAGGATGCCGAATGCATCCGAATGATGCGGGAATTCATCGAAAAAAATCCGGAGCTTTGGAACGAAGACATTGGCCGCTGACACCATGACTGTGCTGGCGGTGCTGCAATCGAGCGCCGAATATTTCAAGAAGCGAGATATCGAAAGTCCGCGACTGAACGCGGAGCACTTGCTGGCGCACGTCCTCAAACAGAAACGGATCGAGCTTTACCTGGAGTTCGAACGCGTGCTGGCGGAAGCGGAGCTGGCGCCGTTGCGAGAACTCGTCCGGCGACGCGGCCAGGGGGAGCCGCTCCAGCATTTGCTCGGGACGGTGGAATTCGCCGGACGCGTTTTTCTTTGTGACAAGCGGGCACTGGTTCCCCGACCGGAAACAGAGCAGCTTGTGGAGCTACTCAAATCCCAAATCCCAGGCCCCAATTCCCAAATTCTCGACGTCGGCACAGGCAGTGGAGTGATCGCTCTGAGCGTGGCGGCGAACTTTCCGGACGCGAGAGTGATAGCGACGGATATTTCGGACGACGCCCTCGCATTGGCGCGGGAAAATGCGGAACGGCTTGGCCTAACGAAGCGCGTTGAATTCCTGACCGGCGACCTGTTGGCATACGTGAATCACGCATACGATCTCATTGTCGCTAACCTTCCTTATGTCGCGATCGCGGATCGGGCGGCACTTTCGCGCGAGGTTCTCCATGATCCCGAGGTCGCGCTTTTTGGCGGCGAACGCGGGGACGAAATCGTGCGGCGGTTAATTGAAGCGGCGCCGGCTAAACTGAAGCCCGGCGGTTTGCTGGCGTTGGAACTGGGGCTTGGGCAGGCGGACGATCTGGCCGCGCTGATGGTGGAGAAAAATTATCACGACATCAGGAAGGAAGCGGATTATGCCGGTGTGACACGATTCCTTTTTGGCAGGTATGGATAAGATTCTCATTCACGGTGGACGGCCGCTCTCTGGTTCGATCAAGATCAGCGGCTCGAAGAACTCCGCCCTGCCGATCCTGGCGGCGACGCTCCTCACCCGCGAACCGTGCACGCTCCATCGCGTGCCGGACCTAAGCGACACCCATTACATGCTACAGATCCTGACGCATCTCGGCGCCCAGGTGGAACGGGCCAGCGGCACGGTCACGGTCACGGCGGAAAAGATCGAATCAGTCGCGCCCTACGATGTCGTGCGCAAAATGCGGGCGTCGGTTTGCGTCATCGGTCCGCTCCTGGGCCGGTGCAGTGAAGCGACAGTCTCGCTGCCGGGCGGCTGCGTGATCGGTGATCGGCCGATCGATTTGCACCTGAAAGGATTCGAGGCGCTCGGCGCGGCGGTGCGCGTGGAGGGCGGCAACGTGAAAGTGTTCGCGCCGAAATTGGTCGGGGCGGTCGTGAATCTTACCGGCAAATTCGGCCCCACGGTTCTTGGGACCGACAACGTCATGATGGCCGCGGTGCTCGCCGAAGGGATCACCGTCATTGAAGGCGCCGCGACCGAGCCGGAGGTGGTGGACCTCGCCAATTTCCTGAACAAGATGGGCGCGAAGATCGAAGGCGCGGGCACGCGGCGATTGATCATCGAGGGGGTAAAGGAATTGCACGGCGCCGAGCACGACGTGATCCCGGACCGGATTGAAGCCGGCACTTTCCTGATCGCCGGCGCGATTTGCGGCAAGGGCGTGACGGTGAAACGGGTGATACGTGACCATCTCACTTCGCTCACCGACGCGCTGACGGCCTGCGGTTACCAAATCCTATGGGGCCAGGACACGATCACCGTTTCGCCCAATGGGGAGAAGAAGCCGATCGAGCTGGCGACGGAGCCGTATCCCGGTTTCCCCACCGATATGCAGGCGCAAATGTGCGCACTTCTTTCCACCACCGAAGGCATCAGCGTGATCACCGAAAATGTTTTTCCGCAGCGCTACATGCACGTCGCCGAGTTGAAACGGATGGGCGCGCACATGCAGCTCGAAGGGGCGAGCGCCATTATTACGGGAGTCGACCGCCTGTTCGGCGCGCCCGTGATGGCCAGTGATCTTCGCGCCTCAGCCGCGCTCGTCCTGGCAGGACTGAAAGCCGAGGGCCGCACCGAGGTCAGCCGCGTATATCACATCGATCGCGGCTACGAGCATCTCGACGAAAAACTGAGTGAGCTCGGCGCTCATATCGAGCGCGTAAAGGCGGATTGATTCTCTCGAGTAGGGTGGGCGTCTCGCCCGCCGGTGATCGCGTCTCGCGATCACGAACTTGGAAAGATTGTTTCGGCAAGATGCCAAAACCGGCGGGCGAGACGCCCACCCTACCCGAGAGAATGCATTACAGGAGGCCGCGCAGCGTCTTCATGTTCGCGACGTCTTCCGCGAGATCTTTGCCCTTCGGCGTCTCGAGAACTTTCGGAATCTTCCGGAATCGCCGGTCGCGCATGATGAAGCGGAACGCATCGAGACCGATCTTCCCCTTCCCGATGTGCTCGTGTCGATCCACGCGCGAGCCGCGCTCGGTCTTGGAATCGTTCAGGTGGATCGCGCCGAGGCGATCGAGCCCCACGATCCGGTCGAATTCGCGAAATGCTTTCCTGACCGCGGCTTCGCTGCCCAGGTCGTAACCGGCTTCGAAGATGTGCGCCGTATCGAGACAGACGCAGAGCCGTTCTGGTTCGCGGACGTTGGCGATGATGGCGTCGAGATGTTCGAAGCGATCGCCGAGACACGATCCCTGACCGGCCGTGGTTTCGAGCGCGATTCGCGTTTTGATCTTCGGCAGTCCGGCAAAAACCCGATCGATTGACTCGATGATCTTTGCCAGGCCGGCGGCTTCGCCCGCTCCAAGATGGGCGCCCGGGTGCATGACCAGGAACGGCAACTCGAGCTGGTCCGCTCGCACGAGTTCCTCCGAGAGCGCGCGGATAGAGTTCGCGAGGAACTGCGGGTTCGTGGCGGCCAGGTTGATGAGATAGTTCGCGTGCGCAAAGGCCGCGTGCAGTTCCTGGCGCTGGGCATGATCAAGAAAGGCCGAGATCTCCTCTCGCAACAGTGGCCGGGCGAACCATTGCATGTTGTTCTTCACGAAAATCTGCATCGCCGTGCAATCGATCGACCGCGACCGCTCAATGGCGCGATGCACTCCGCCGCCGATCGACATGTGGGCGCCGAGAAGCAATGACGAATGACGAATGTCGAATGACGCAGATGACGAAGCCCGCCGTTTTTTCGTTTTCGTCTTTTCCTTCATTCAACATTCGACATTGAGCGATTCCCTAGAATCGCTTCGGGTGCCAGTTCGGCTTGGCGATGCTGCCTTCGCCTTTGTATTCGAAAAGTTTGTACATCGGCGTGAGCAAAACCCCGGCGCCCCCGGCTTCGATGCGGATGTCGAAGTCGAGCTTGTCCTCGAGGAAATGGATGTCCCCGTGGCCGACCATGCCAAAGAGTTTGCCGGACACTTTGAAATCGTCGGTGTGAATGATCCCGTTCTTGATCGTGAAAGTGGATTTGGCTTGGCGCGCAAGACTGTAGCCGGCGCCCGGAATAATTGCGGAGATCAATTGCGAGAGCGGACCGAAAACGGGGATCGCGAAGATATCGCCCTCTGTGACTTTCGCGGTGCCGGCGCCTTGCATGGAGCGGGCATCGCTTCCGGAGCTGGTCCACTCGTAAGCGCCGCTCAAAAGGCCATGCCTTGTCTCGTACTTAAAATAGAGATCAGCCAGGCGCGGAAAATCGACGCCGTCGAGGGTAAGGTTCGCTTTGTAGGACTTGTCGTTTCTGGCCAGGGAAACATCGGCCCCGCCGCGGACGTCGCCGTTAAAAAGTTTGCCGTCGATATCAATCAGCTGGAGACGGTTGTCGGTGAACACGAGCCGGCCGGTAACCCGATCGAAGGAAAGGTTCTTCCCGAGGAAGACGTAATCCATCCCGCTCGTCGCATCGACCTTGATCTCGATGTGATCGTTCGCGCCGCCCTGAAAATGGTAGACGCCGTTGATCAGCAGATTCGGCGGATGGCGGAATTTGTAATCCGTGACTTCCTTGAAATATTTCGGGTCGACCCAGACGATGACTTCGGTGAGACGAAGCGCGGTCTTGATCTCCTTGAAGCGAATCTCGTGATGCGCGAAATCGTAGGCGATCGATCCGGTCCCGACGCCCTCGTCGCGGAGGACGCGCAGGTTGTCGAGATGGAGCGCGCCCTTTTCGAGACGCAACGCTGCGCTCGCTTCATTCATCCACGTGCCCCGGAATCGAGTGCGCTGGGTGGCGATAGTTCCTTCCCCAACCCAGGTGGCCGGGTCGCGTCCCGGGCCATGCAAGGCAAAACGAATGGTAGGCGGCCGACTCCAAACCCATTCCGCAAGGAAACGACCCATCTCGGGTGACGTAAACGCGCGGAAGACAATCGGGTCGATCCCGCTTTCAACGGTGAGTCGAAAATCGTTCGGCGCGTCCAGGAGATCGCCGCGCAACTCGCCGGACTCATGGCGGAGCCGCAGCTCGCGAATCATTCCGCGCTCGCCGTCCCAGGAGAAATCAGCCGTCAGGTTCAGGAGCGGTACCGTTTTGTAACTGAATCGCTCGACCGCCAAGCGGCCGATCACGCTGATCTTCGGTTTGTCCCCGGCGAAATTCGCGGCGCCGGAAAGCTCGAGCAGCGGCGGAGAAGTAAGCGCCACGTCCGCGAGCAACTGCGGGTAACCCACAGCTTCGAGAAATCGTTTCGCGTCCAGGGTGCTCCGGCCCTGGAAGTCGGCGGCGCCGGTTTCCCGGCTCCAGGTGGCTCGCCCGGAAAAATTCCCGGCGTTATCGGTCCAGCCGCATTGGTTGATGTGGAGCGTCTGGTTGGCCCACTCGGCGGCGAGGGAGAGATTCGCAATCTCATAGTCACCGCGCCGGAGTCGGTCCGCTGTCAAAGTCGCTTCCGCATGGACGCTCTCGAACTGGGAAAGGTCGCCGGCGAACTTCACCTGGAGCGCGGGCGCTTCGCCCGGAAAAGTGAACCGGCGCAATTCGTCCGCTACGCGGTGAACGAGAAGCAGGCGCTGCCGCCATTCTTCATCCGAGATTTCTTCGGACGGTTTGTAATCGCTCCGTTTGATCAGCTGACCGGTCGCCGAAATTCGGAGCCCGCAAAAAATTCCTTCTGCCTGGGTGACGTAAATTTGTTCCGGCGGAAAATAAATGTGGGCGCGCAATTCCTTGATCTGCGTCTTCGGCGCGCCGGGCGCGGCCGCCGGATTGGGGATTGTCAGCTCGGCGCCGCGGACATCGAGGGCATTGAGAAAAGGCTGGCGATGGAGGAGCGCCGCGTAATTGATGTCGAGCGCTACTTCGCTGATGACCGCGAGCGTGTTCTCGCGATTCTTGAAATCGTAAATCCGGACGTTCTGCGCGATAAGCCCGCGCACCGGATCAACCGTCAGCCGCGCGATCGACGCTTCCACTCCGCGCTTGTGCAGCTCCTGCGACACGCGGTCGCGCCATTCCTTGCCGAACCCGCGCTTGGCCAGATACCAGCAGGTCCAGCCAAAGATCAGGACGAACGCGACAATTGCCAGCCGCAGGAGGCGGCGCGATTGGGAATGATGCACCCTCGCGCGGCGGCGGTAGAATTGGCGCGCGAGAGATGGTGGCGTGGGCTCGAGGAGCGGAGGCACGGGAAAACGTCCAACGTCCAGCGTCCAACGTCCAATGTTTCAATGGAGAGGCGAAACAAGCCGGTGCAATTGGCCCGTCTCATTTTCGCCGGGCAATCGGCTTTCTGGAATTGAACGTTGGACGTTGCAGGTTGGACGTTGGACGTTCTGCCCCGCTTGAAAATCTCCGATCTTCCGGCCATCAACGCCTCGCTCAATCTCATCAGCACGCTCTTCATTTCCGCGGGCTGGTATTTCATCCGGCGCGGCTATTGGCGCCGCCACGTCGCCTGCATGATCCCGGCATTGGTTTCCTCCACGCTGTTTCTCGCTGGCTATCTCGTCTATCACGCGCACGTCGGCGAACGCTCCACCGCTTTCACCGCGCAGGGGATAATTCGGCCGATTTATTTTACGATGCTCATCTCGCACATCATTCTCGCCGCCGTGACGCTGCCCCTCGTCATCGTCACGCTGGTGCCAGTCTTTCGGAAACGGTGGGATCGCCACCGGCGGATCGCGCGTTGGACGATGCCGATCTGGCTTTACGTGTCGGTCACCGGCGTGCTCGTTTACCTGATGCTCTACAAATGGTTCCCGGCGGTGAGCTGAGGTGGATCGGGCGCTCCGCGCGCGATGTTATTTATGCCGGCGAAGCCGGGTCATCGAGCCATCGAGCG
>JALYIN010000132.1 GCA_030775765.1 Verrucomicrobiota bacterium | reverse complement strand
GGCTGCCACGAACTGCAGGCTGGCAGCCTGCGCTCCCCCATTACCGACCGCCCGGCTCAACCGAAGATGCCGAGATTCGGATGGGCGAAGCGCCCGATGTTCGGCAGAACCGTCGACAAATTCGAAGGGCTAACACCGAACCAGGTCGCGAGCGTCGCGGAAAATTCATCGACGGACGTTGTCGGAATCCATCGGCCCTGGCCGGTATCGTCGGGGCCGTTGACGGCGAGCGTCGGGAAGGTGCCGAACAATCTGCCTCCCTGGACCGCGCCGCCCATGACGAGTTGGTGACTGCCCCATCCGTGATCGGAGCCGGTGCCATTCGTCGGATAAGTGCGGCCGAAATCGGACGCAGTGAACGTCGTCACATTCTGCGCGACGCCCAGTTCGTTGGTGGCGTTGTAAAACGCGCTGAGCCCCTGGCTCAACTCTGTGAAGAGATTCGCCTGGCCGGTCAGTTGATCGCCGTGGGTATCGTAGCCGCCGACCGAACAGAAGAAAATCTGGCGGTTCATGCTGAGGTTAGTCCGCGCCGCGATCAGCTTCGCGATCATATTCAATTGCGACCCAAGACGAGTGGCCGGGAACACGGTTTGAAACGCTGGAACTCCCGCCAGCGCTGTGGTGAGCAAATCGTTGGCCGCGATCGAGCGCGAGACGGTGTCGGAATAGGCCTGCTCAAACAGATTGTTGTGCGGCAAGGCGAGGAGATCCTTGAACGCCTGCAACCGGACGTTGGCGTTGGCGCTGTTGTCGAACCCGGCGAGGCCGACGCTACCGTTCGGCGAAAGAATGTAGGGCAGAACAGTATTGCCGACTTCGAAGGTGTTTGTGCCGGCGATGGAAATATTGAGCGAGATCTTCGAACCGGCGTTAAGCGATTGCAGCATATCCGCCATCCGACCGCCCCACCCCGTCTTGGAAATCTGGTCCGGCACAGAAGTTTGCCATTGGACTGATTGATCGGCGTGCGAAAAAAGCTGCGGCGGCACCGCCGCGCCGCCCGCCAAATACTGAGCACGCGTCACGGGTGCGACCAGCGTGCCGACATTCGTCACCACGCCGAGCTTTCCTTGATTAAAAAGAGCCTGCAGCTCAGCCAGGTTTGGGTGAAGCCCAAAATCGCGGCCGTCGCCGTTCAACATCGTCAGCGGAAGGAGGGAGGCCTGCGGGATAGCCAGCGCGCCGCGGGCGGCTAAATAGGAAGCGTACCCGTTCGCGTCGTGCGGGACGATGAGATTGTTCGCGTCGTTGCCGCCATAGAGAAACAGGCAGATGAGCGCCTTGTAACCGCTGGCGTCGAGCGGCGCGGCGCTGAGACGGCGCAGGTCGAAGATCGTGTTGAGGATGCCGGTGGTGGTGAGCGCGGCGCAGGCGGCCTGGCGAATGAAGGTGCGGCGAGTGGTTTCCATACTTACTTGTCGACGACGAATTCAGGAGAATTGACGACCAGATAGATCGCGGTGCGGACGCGCTCCGTCGGATTGTTCGATGGGATCTGGGTGACGGCGTTAATCATGATGTTGCGCATGCTCGGAGACATTCCGCCAGCCATGAGGACGGAGTTGAGGTGATCGACCAAGCCGGCTGGATCGGAGGCGCGGGCAAGTTCGGTCGTGAGATTCAGCGTGATCCGATCGGTCCCCGGTCCGAGGTAAACATAAATGGCGGTGCGAAGATAATTCGAGGCGGAGATCACCGTAGTATCGGTGGTGATTTCAAATTCCGGGCTCTTGAGCCCGGCGGCGGCGATCGCCCCGGGCGCGGAGTAGTCGGGCCCGAAGAAATTGAAGACCGTCGGCGAATGCATCGCTTCCTCGTCCAGGTTCGCGTAGGCGTTGCGCACGGAGTATTTGCCGCTCGGCGACGTAGCATTGAAGGCGCGCAACAAATTGGTCACGCGAACGACTGGTTCCCGCCCGTGCCCGGCGCCTTGGACATTCGGGAAGCCCACTCGCGCGTCGTAATCCATCAGGATGGCCCGAACCACGGCTTTCAAATCCCCGCGCACGCCTTGGCCGTTGTCGTTAAACACCGAGGCGACCCGGTAAATGTAGCCGGGGCTCGGATTACTCGTGACCAGGCGCTGGATCAATTGCCGGGCGATGAAGGGGCCGACGTTCGGGTGATTGAAGATCGTGTCGAGCGTGGTCTTCAAGTCCTGCGCGGCCGTTTGGTTCGCGGGAATGGTGACCCCGTTCAGGATGTTTTTCGCCGTAGTCTGATGGCGGCCGGCGATATTGATCATCGGATCGCGCCAACTCTGCGTGGCCGCGCCAGGACGAAATACCGGGTTCGCCACGCCCGGCTGCGCGTAGGTCCAGCCGGTTAACACCGCCGCAGTTCCCAGGATTGCATCCTGACCGTAGGTCGCGATCGGAAATCCGCTGGAACTAAGGGTGAGACTGCCGTCAAGATTCAAGTTGTAGAGACCGATGGAGAACAACTGCATGAGCTCGCGAGCGTAGTTTTCATTAGGCAGAGTTCCGCGGGCAGGATCAGCCTTGTCGTTCTGGAGCATGTTAAGGTACGCACCCATCGCCGGGTTCAGTGTGATGTCCTCGAGCAGCTGGCGATAATTGCTAAACGCGTCCCGCACGAGCACGTCGTAGTAAGTGGGCAAGGCGAACGGCCGATTCGCGAGCCCCGCGCTGTTGATCGACACGACGAGGGTTTCGCTCAAGGCAAACGCGACACGCTGCCGCAACTGGTCCTGGCCGGAGATCGCGTTGGTCCACCAGGCATCATTTGTCATGGTCAACGTCGGCTGATTTGGGGTCGCGCTGGGCGACGGGCTCGGACTCGGCAATGCGGCGACGGCGGCATCTACGAACGCCAAATGTGAAGACATCGGCGCGGCGAATTGGGCGTTCAGGAACGCATCATATCCCTGGCTTTGCACTTGGGCGATCAACGCGTCATTCGCGCCGAAGGTGGCTTGGGAAAGGAAATGTCCAGCAGCCGCTGCGGTCGGAGTGCCAGCCGGCAAAGCGGGCGGCGGGGTCGGGACGGGAGCGCTCTGCGCGCCGGTCGACAAAGTAAGGAAACCCCTGATCTCGCCATTGGGATACAACGCCGTGTGAACGTTCACGTACGTCTGGCCGGTTTTGATCAGGTTCAGAATATCGGCGGCCGAGAAGTTACCGACCGGAACGAAGACCCAGATCAGGGTGCCGTCGGCTTGCGGCGTCGCCGAGTCGATATCGAAGATGATGCTGCCGTCCGCGGCGTGGACGTGCATGCCGGTGATCGGGCCCGTGAGATTGGAATAGGTGTAGGCGATAACGGCCGACTTGCCGTCAGCCGCGAGACGCAAAGTGGCGGTTCCCGACCCCTGCGATGTAGCCGCTCCCTGCGGGCGCATCTCCGTGATGTAGAGGGTGGAGCCATCCGCGCTGGGCGGTTGATCAAGATCGTACATTTCGACCAGCGCGATGCCGGTCGTGTGATTAACGCCCTGCACGATGGTCGTGTAATTGCCGGGCGCTAGCGTCCACACGATTGCAGGCTCGTTGTCATCCGTAGGCGCAATCGAGCTGGCGGCAATCTCGGCCTGCTGATCGGTGCGCCAATTATCGTTTGCCTTGATCAGCACGCCGTTGGCGTCTCGCAATTCCAGCGCTGGATCCATGAGCCGTCCGGGGATCGGAGCGCCGTTCAAAAAGAGCGATGGGCCGCGGGCGCGCACGATTGCTCGCTTGGGCAAATCGCCGCGCACGATGAAGCCGCCGATCATACAGTTGTCGCCGGTAAGAACATTGCCTCGCGTCGACATATTCGCGAGCCGGGCGGGCGAACCATCAGGGTCAAGATCGTAAATTTCCATGACCCCGACACCGGTCGCATTGTTCACGCCTTTGACGACGACGGTGTAAGCGCCGGGATTGATCGTCGTGATTAACGCCGACTCAAGATCGTTGCTGGGCGCCAGCCCAGCGGCAATAACAGCGGCCTCCTGGCTGGTCCCGTCCGGACGCAGCTTCCAGTTGTCGTTGACCGTTACATTTCCGGACGCGTCGTGTAATTCGAGGATAGGATCGCTTAGCAATCCCGAAATCTTGAAAGCGGACAGGGACGGACCAAGAGCACGGACCGCGATCTTTTTCTGGCCGCTGCCGTAAACGATAAATCCGCCGATCAAAACGTTGTCGCCAGTCTGGACGACCATGCGGGTGGAAAGATTGACCGCGCTCGAAATCGCGAAAGCCGCCGGGGCCAAGAAGCAGCAAAGCAACGCCGTCACCGCCGTCCAACCCGCGCCTGAAAAATAACGTCTCATCTTAGAATTGCTGCCGCAGGAGAGTCCCAACCGAAGCTGAGGTGGCGATTGATTTGTTTCGTAGAAAAGCGAGCAGGAATTAGACCGATCCGTCATTTCGTTCATCTGGATTTTTTGCGATCTCCCCGCCGCAACGCCCGCGCTATGAAACACGACACCTCGCCATAAGTCGCGCTTTTTATCCACTCCGGGTGGTGCTTAATTGCCGGAACATGTCTTCCGCCCCGAAAAAGACCGAGCCCCAGTTGAATTTTGAAGGGGCGATGGATCGGCTTGAGGAAATCGTCGAGCAGATGGAATCCGGCAAGATGATGCTGGAGGAATTGATCGTGCGGTACGAGGAAGGGATGAAGCTGGTGAAGATTTGCCAGGAACGCCTGACCAGTGCCGAGCAGCGGATCGAAATCATTAGTCGTAACAATGCGGGCAAACCTGTGGTAAAGAATTTCGAGCCCGCTGCGGAGAAGGAACCTGCTGCGCGACCGGAGGAAAAAGGAGCAAACAAGAATGACGACGTCAGCCTCTTCTGAGACAGCCACCGCCACGCGGGTATTGGACGGGATCCGTTCGCCGGCCGACATCAAGGCGTTAAACGAGGAGGAACTCCCGCAGCTCGCCCAGGACGTGCGCGACGAGCTCATCAAAGTGCTTTCCCAAACCGGCGGTCATCTCGGGCCGAATCTAGGTGTCGTCGAGTTGACCATCGCGCTGCATCGCGTCTTCGAAACGCCGAACGACAAGTTTGTTTTCGACGTCAGCCACCAGGGTTACGTCCACAAAATGTTTACGGGCCGGCTCGATCGGATCGGAACGATGCGGCAATACCAGGGCCTGAATGGATTTTTGCTCCGGTCCGAGAGCGAACACGATTGCTACGGCGCCGGGCATGCTGGCACCGCCATCTCCGCGGGGCTCGGCATGGCGGTCGGCCGCGATTTGCGCGGCGGGAACGAGAACGTCGTGGTGGTCGCAGGCGACGCGGCGTTCACCTGCGGCATCAGTTATGAGGCGCTCAACAACGCCCGATCGCAGACCCGCCGCTTCATCGTGGTCCTCAACGACAACGAATGGTCGATCGCGAAGAACGTCGGCGCGATCGCCAGTTACCTGAACAACATCGTCGCGAACCCGACCTACGCGGGATTGCACGACAAAGCCCGGCGGTTCATCGAAGCAATTGCCGGCAAGAGCGCGGTCGAATTCGCGCACAAGGTCGAAGAGGGCGTGAAGAATCTGCTGGTGCCCAGCGTGATCTTCGAAGAGCTCGGCCTGCGCTATTACGGACCTATCGACGGGCACGACATTCCGCTCCTGATCAAAACGTTTGAATTTCTCAAGACGCAGGACGAGCCGGTGCTGCTCCACATTTTGACGAAGAAGGGCAAGGGCTACGAGCCTGCCATCGCGAAGCCGGACAAGTTCCACGGGCTCGGCAAATACAAGATCGAGAGCGGCGAGACCGCGCCCGCGCCGACGCCGACCTACTCCGAGTTGATGGGGAAAACGCTGGCGAAGTTCGCCGATTCAAACCAGAAGATCGTCGCCATCACCGCGGCCATGCCGAGCGGGACCGGCCTCGGATTTTTCCAGGCCCAACATCCGACGCGCTACTTCGACGTCGGCATCGCCGAGGAACACGCGGCGCTCT
>JALYIN010000131.1 GCA_030775765.1 Verrucomicrobiota bacterium | reverse complement strand
CACCTGGACGTTTGCACCCCGAACATCCACCTCGGGCGGTTGCACGTAGAAGAGAAGATCCGAGCCCGCGAGTTTGAGGAAGCGTTGCGGCTCGTTCCGAATCCTGGCCGCCAATTCCCCGGCCGCCTCCGAGGTTTTCGTGGTGAGAACCAGGCGCGCCTTCACCGGATTCTGCAGAGAGAGCGAGAGGCCCAGCAGGTCGCAATTTTCGAGCAACTCGGGATTGAAAATAGGGGACAACGTTCGGCCGAGCTTCGCCGGCTCGCGGGAGACCAGCCGTAGCGTGCTGCTTTCCTTCAACGATTGCAGGCGATCGAAGAGCGGGCCGGTAATCTTCAGGTCGGGATCGATTCCCAGTCGCACCCGCGCCAGCGAGGCCACCTCTTTTTCGCCGCCAATGGCCAGCGTTCGCGGCCCCATCCGGGCCAGCGCGAACTCGGGCCGCAGCCACATCGGCAAGCCGCTGATGATCTGCCGCTCGAACGCCTTGTCGCGTTCGATCAAATTGACGACGCGGGAAACGTCGGCGTGCGCTTCCACGAGGACATACTCGTGCGCCGCGCCGGAATCCGTCGTCGCCATGGCGCGCGTCACGCGAACGGCATCTTTGGGGAGATTCAAGACGGGCGTCTTTTGCGCGCTCCCGATCAATCCCGCCCAGACGTTTTGCCATTCGGCTCCCTGGTCCTTCTTCCAGCGTTTCGGCAAATCTTCGCGCTCAAATTGCTCGAGGTTCACGGAGAGAATCGTATCCGTCTCCTGTGGGAGCCACTCGCGTTTCTGCGGCGTCTGAAACACGACTACCAGGATAATCGCCATCAAAACGACCACGGAGAGGATCGCGAAGTAAAATTTCCGCAGCTCCTGTTTGTCGATCTCGCTCGAGAGCACCGCCAGTTCGGCCGTGTGCTGTGAGTGACGTTCCACTGCCGCCCGATGCTTTTGCACTTCGGCCAGCAGATGCGGTGCGTTCGGCGGCGAGATCCCCTGCGACGCGAGATGGCGGCCGATGTTCAGGTAAGCTGGATTTTTTTTCTCCTCGACGGTCTCATGATGGCCGCGCGCGTCCTTCAACGCCTCCTGCTGGGCGCGGCTCTGTTCGTTCAACACTCGATCGCGCGCTTCGTACTCTTCCCGCACTTTCGCGATGTTCCGGTCGATCACCGCGACGGCGGCTTCATGGGTCGTCAGTTTCTCGCGTGCCGCGCGACACGCTTCGGCCGCGCCGAGCCGGGCACGAGTGACCTCGGCTCTTTCCTCGGGCAAACGAACGCGCCGCGCGCTGATGCCGGCCATTTGGGTGTCGAGATCGTCCGGCGGTGGGGCTTGCGCTTGAAGCTCCGTCAGCTTCTTCAACAGATCGCGGTCCGCGGCGTCGTTCTCCTGTAACCGGCGCTCGACACCGGCCAGTTCACGGTCGCAAAGGTCGGCTGCCGCTTTCGCCTCGTTCTGTCGCTGCAGGATTGGCTTCTTTTCTTCCTCGAATTTCGCCAACGCCGCGTTTTGTTCCTTCGCGTTGCTCTCCCGCTGCAACTCGATCTTGCGGATTCCTTCCTCGATCGTGGCGATCCGCAGCGCGACTTCCTTTTGTTCCTGCTCGAGCTTCTTGAGCGCGACGATCTCGTTGCGCACTTCGGGAAAGTTCACCGCTTGCGAACAACCTTCGCGTCCCAGGCTGATTTCGCTCTTTTGCAGGACGCGTTTCTCGTGCCGCAACGCGATGCGCGTTTTCTGCCGGCGAATCTTCAGCCCGATCTCGCGCAGCCCTGTTCGAATGAAACTCACGGGATAAGGCTACACTATTCCTCGCTACTCAGCTTCGCCAGGACGCTTAGGTCTTCCAGCGTCGTGGTGTCGCCGGTGACGGTCTTGCCGCTGGCGACTTCCTTTAGCAGCCGCCGCATGATTTTACCGCTGCGCGTTTTTGGCAGCGCTTCGGCGAACCGGATCTCGTCCGGCTTGGCGATCGCGCCAATGTGGATACCAACGTGCGCACGCAATTCTTCCTTGAGCGAGTTACTCACCACCACGCCCCCCTTTACGGTTACGAACGCCACCACGCTCTGACCTTTCAGCTCGTCGGGCCGGCCTACCACGGCCGCTTCCGCCACTTTCGCGTGGCTCACCAGCGCGCTCTCGATTTCCGACGTCCCGAGTCGATGGCCGGCGACGTTCAACACATCGTCGATCCGCCCGACGATCCAGAAGTATCCCTCCTTGTCCTGCCGCGCGCCGTCGCCGGTCAGGTAGCGTCCTTTAAATTCGCTCCAGTACGTTTTTCGGTAGCGCTCTTTGTCCCCGTAAATGTTTCGCAGCATCGATGGCCACGGCTTGCGGATGATCAGCTTCCCCCCAACGTTCGCGCCCGCTTCCTCGCCCTTCTCGTCCACGATCGCCGCATCCACGCCGAAGAACGGCAGCGTCGCACTCCCCGGCTTCGTCGGAATCGCCCCGGGCAACGGCGTGATCATGAT
>JALYIN010000130.1 GCA_030775765.1 Verrucomicrobiota bacterium | reverse complement strand
TTGTCGGCGGGGAGCAGCTTGACCTCACGAATGATTTGAGTGACGCGCGCCTCCTTCGAGCCTGCCCCAATCGATGCATCAGGCAGCAAAAACGCAAGGACCGTGACGAAACCGACCAGGATTTTGGACGTGATTTTCATATGGCGAATTGTGGTTCGGGTTAGCCCGAGAATGGGCGGTTCCGCGAAAAATGTCGAGCCCAAAGACGCAAATTAGAAGCTCGGGGGCTTCATCAACTCGAGCGCGACCAGGCCGATCAATGCTTCTCATTCTCTTCCTGCTCCTGCCAACGATCTTTCTGCCGGGCGGCATGAAAGGATGAGGATCGTGAGCACGATTACGATCATGAGGAGGAGGAGCGCGGAGGCTGCGCTCAATTGACCCACCCGGTGCACACCCGCATAGTGCTGCGCTTTATGTCGATCGAGCTGACCAGAAACTTCTGCATCATCGCGCATATCGATCACGGCAAGACCACGCTCTCGGATCGATTGCTCGATCGCACCGGCACCATCCACGAGCGCGACAAGCAGGACCAGCTCCTCGACTCGATGGATCTCGAGCGCGAGCGCGGAATCACCATTAAGGCGCACCCGGTCGCGATGCGTTACACGAGCAAGGCCGGCCAGGAATACCGTCTGAATCTGCTCGACACGCCGGGGCACGTCGATTTCGCCTATGAAGTCTCCCGTTCGCTCGCGGCCTGCGAAGGGGCGCTCCTCATCGTCGATGCCGCGCAGGGCGTCGAGGCGCAGACAGTCGCGAACGTCCATCTCGCCCACAAGCAGGGCCTCACGATCGTCCCCGTGATCAACAAGATCGATCTGCCGAACGCCGACATCCCCGCGGTTCACAAGCAGCTCGAGGAAATTCTCGCGATCCCCGCCGAGGAAGCGATCGATGCCAGCGCTAAAATGGGAATCGGAATCGAAGAAATCCTCGAGGCCGTAGTCCATCGCATCCCGCCGCCCGCGAAACCGGCGGACGAAATCCTGCGCGGGCTAGTCTTCGATTGCGTTTTCGATATTTATCGCGGCGTCGTCGCTTACGTCCGGATCTTTTCAGGGAAGATGGAAGCCGACCAGGGAATCAAGCTGATCAACAACGACGCGCGTTACGAGGTGAAGGAAGTCGGCGTCTTCACGCCGAAAATGTTTCCGCAAAAGCGGCTCCAGGCCGGGGACGTCGGCTACTTCATCGCGAACATCAAGAGCACGGCGGACATCAAGATCGGCGACACCGTAACCGATCTTCGCCATCCCGCCAAGGTGCCACTGCCCGGATTCCAGGAAATCCACCCGATGGTTTTCAGCGGTATTTACCCGATCAACACTGGGGACTTCGAGCATTTGAAAACCGCCATCGGGAAATTGCGCCTGAACGATTCCGCTTTCGTTTACCAGCCCGAAAGTTCGGTTGCGCTCGGGTTCGGGTTCCGCTGCGGTTTCCTGGGGTTGCTCCACATGGAGATCATCCAGGAACGGCTCCGGCGCGAATACGACATGGATATCATCGCGACCTCGCCAAGCGTGATCTACGAAATCTTCACCACCCGCGGCGAAACGCTCCTCATCGATAACCCGGCGTACCTGCCGGACCCGAGCGTCATCGATGAAATCCGCGAGCCGATCGTGAAAGCGTATGTCCTTTGCCCGAACGAAAACATCGGCGACATCCTCCAACTCATCCTCGAGAAGCGCGGCGTGACAGACCATACCGAGACGCTCGATACCCGCCGCGTCATGCTCCATTGCGAGCTGCCGCTGAACGAAATCCTGGTCGACTTCAACGACAAGATTAAAAGCATGACCCGCGGCTACGGCTCGATGGATTACGAGCATGCCGGTTATCGCGCCGCGAGATTGGTAAAGCTCGATCTGCTCGTAAACGGCGAGCCGGTCGACGCCTTTTCCACCATCGTCCACCGCGACCGCGCCGATGCGCGCGGCCGGATGCTGGCGGCGAAGTTAAAGGAAGTGATCCCGCGCCAGCTTTACCAGGTGGCGATCCAGGCCGCGATCGGCGGAAAGATAATCGCGCGGGAGAGCGTTTCGGCGTTGCGAAAAAACGTAACCGCGAAATGCTACGGCGGCGATATCACCCGGAAACGCAAACTCCTCGAGAAACAAAAAGAAGGCAAAAAGCGCATGAAGAGCATCGGCAAGATCAACATCCCCCAGGAAGCCTTCATCCAGGTGCTCAGGGCGCAATAGCTCGTTAGTCACCATTTCATGTTCACCAAGAAATACGTTAAACACGGCCAGATCCTGATCCGGCACGCGGAGAAGTTGGTTCGCTATCGCCGGGACGTCCTGAGCGAGGGCGCGCTCGGGGACTTCAAATTGCAGATCGAGGCCCTGCGGCAGAGTTTGAAGGACCGCGACGAACCCAAGGCGAAGGAAGAAGCTGACCGGCTCCACGATCTCTACACGAAATATCTCCCGGCGCCGAAGGACGCGGTCTGGAGGGAAAACATCGAAGTGATTCTCGTGGCCGTCGTCGTGGCGATCGGCGTCCGCTCCTATTTTCTCCAGCCGTTTAAAATCCCAACGGGCTCGATGCAGCCGACGCTGAATGGGATCATCGGGCATCGCGCGTTCGTAGCGCGGGAAGACGAGATCCCGGTGGACCAGACGCCGGGATACGAGAAGCGTGCGGAGGGCTGGTACTGGAAGAGCTTTCCCGTGGACGGCTCCAAGCCCAACATTCTGCTGCAGGCCGCGGAATTCTTTGTCCTCGGACGCAATTATATCAACGTTGTGT